>JALEIO010000119.1 GCA_022769845.1 Oscillospiraceae bacterium | reverse complement strand
CGAGAATGCTGATTTGACCGTTTTGAAGGAACAGGAAGAGGAAGATTTAATGGCGAAAATCGCAATGCTTCCCAATGAAATCTGCATTTGCGCCGAAAACAACGACCCGAGCCGAATTACACGATATGTGCTTGATTTGGCGTCGCTTTTCCATTCGTTTTACAATGCTCCGAAATGCAGAGTTAAGGGCGAGGACAAAAATCTTACGCTTGCAAGGCTGTATCTTATTACGGCGGTAAAAACGGTTATTAAAAATGTTTTAGACATTCTTGGCATCAGCGCACCCGAAAAAATGTAGGATAAGGTGAAAAAATTGAATGTAAGAAAAATTGTATGTCTTGCGATAATGCTGATGATTTTGTGCGAAAACGTGTTTTGCGCAAGGTATATCGGCGACAAAACGGTTGATTTTTCGATAGAATATGACGCGGGAGAAAACAGTGATTTTTTACGGCTTTTAAAAAAGCTTGAAATTTTTGACGGCGAATACTTGCCCGAAAAGAATATAACCTATGAAAAGGCTGCAAAAATTTTCGGCGTTTTTGACTTAAACGAAAACAATGAAAGCTTTTTGACAAACGAAGATTTTATGTGTCTTGCCGCAAAAAGCTTTGTTTTAAAGGCAGACGGGCTTAAAAAGATTTATGAATTTTACGATTTTGCCTTGTGCAAGGCGGAAAACCGCAGTCTTATAGAGGCGTATCTTGAAAAATTTGAAGATATTGAAAACGCGGACGGACAAAATCTTATGCGCCCGAAAAAAGTTTTAAGCGAAAAAGAATTTTTCACAAAACTTTCATATTTCGGCAAAGAGCTTGCCACAAAATACGGCTATAATATAATAAACGGCAGGGTGAGCGATTTGTCTATGATGGGCAATGAAAAAACAATATCGCTCACTACCGGCGATGAGGTTGTGACAAAGGAAAACGATTTGCTTTTGCTTATCGGTGACACTTTAAAAAAAGGCGACGGCGCTTATGTGTTTGCAAAGGAAAACACGGCATATGCTGTAGAGACGGTAAAGCTTGCGGCAAACCGCTTTAAAACCGGCGGAATTTACAAAGGCAGCGTTTTTTTGTACGACAAAAGCGGACATAAAATAATTTTTAAAAACCTAAAAAAATATCAAAAGGGCGAGTTTGCCGACATTTCGCAAAAAGGCGCTCTTACGGGCTTTGACGCATTTTCAAATTTTTTGGTTTATGAAAATTTTGCCTCATCCTCCGCTGACAAAATAAACAACTTTCTTTTGGACAAAGAAGCAGTGTTTTTTACTATGATTGATGAATACGGACTGGAAAAAATATGTTATATAAATTATGTGGGGAACGGTGAAGCAAATGAAAATTAAAAATAAAATTTTATCGCTTATTCTTGCAGTTTGCATTGCGTTTTCGTGCAGTTTTACATTTGTTTATGCACAGGAAAGCGCACCGGCGGAGGATAAGGCTCAAAGTGAGAGCAATACCGAATCAAGCGAGGATATACAGGATGGCGAGCTTAATCTTGACACCTTTGAAAACAAGCTTATTGACCGCACTCTCAAGATGCTGAACGAAACCTATAAATATGACGTTAAAGCGGAGGACGTTTACCGAAACGCGCTGCGCGTTATTCTGGCAAAACATCCCGAATATCTTGACGACGCACTTAAAGGCATTTTTTCAAATCTCGACGAGCACAGTGAATATTATACCGCCGAGGAATATGACAAATTTATGCAGGATATAAGCAATGAGTATTACGGAATAGGCGTTATTGTAACGGCAATGGACGAGGGACTTAAGGTAGTCCGTGTTATAAAAAATTCTCCGGCGTCGGGCGCAGGTATTAAAAAAGACGATACTATTATTGCCGTTGGCGGAATAAATATTATCGGTATGAGCATAGACGAGGCGAAAAGCTATATTGTCGGCGAAAAAGGCAGCAGTGTTAACGTTGAACTTTTGCGTGACGGCGAAAAGTTAAGCTTTGATATGCAAAGAGATATTGTCAATGACGATTCGGGATTTTATGATGTTATAGACGGCAAAATCGGCTACATACTTTTATATTCGTTTGAGGGACACAGCTCGGAATTTATTGCCGAAGCTTTGGAATATTTTGATTCTCTCGGCATTACAAAGGTGATTTTTGACTTGCGAAATAATCCCGGCGGTTCGCTTGCGGAGCTTGTGGAAATAGGAAATATGGTTTTCCCGAAAGGACCGATTATTTCGTTTGAGTATAAAGACCCGGCAAAGAATTTTTCGTTTTACTCGGAGCTTGAAAATCCCAAATATGACATAATTGCCCTTGTAAACGGCAACAGTGCAAGCGCGTCTGAAGCTTTTGCGGGCGCGGTACAGGATACAGGCGTGGGCATTGTAATCGGCGAGCAATCTTACGGCAAGGGTACAAAGCAGATTGTAAGCAGAATTATTTCGGGCGGCGGCGTAAGGCTTACCGATTCGGAATATCTGACCGCAGGAGGACGCCACATAAACGGTGTGGGAATTACGCCTGATATTTACCTTAAAAACCGCGTTGAAAAATATGACAGAAAATTTTACGCGCCGCTTGTTCATAACAGAGTTTTGTCGCAGGGAGATACCGGAGAGGACGTTTTGTGCTTTAAACAGCGTCTTGACGCGCTTGGATTTTATGTTGAAATTCCAAATGACGAATTTGACGAAAATATGTATTACGCGGTCAAGGATTTTCAGCAGATGACAGGACTTTTCCCTTACGGTGTGCTGGATTTTACCACTCAACTTAAAATTGAGGAGGTTTTAAAGCAGTGCGAGGTAGAACTTGACGACCAGCTTGATAAGGCGGTTGAAGTGTTTAATTTTGGCTCAACAAAAGAGTATATGAAAAAATACAAGGCGGAAAATTAGTATGGAAAAGCTTATTGACCTTCATACACATTCAAATAAATCGGACGGCTCATATTCGCCGTCCGAGCTTGTTATGTACGCAAAAAAACATTCGCTTTCTGCGATTGCGCTTACAGACCACGACACTGTGGACGGTGTTAAAGAAGCGGTTTTGGCGGGTAAAAAAGAAAATATCGAGGTGGTTTCGGGAATTGAGCTGTCGGCAAAGTCGAAAACCGAAACGCATATTTTGGGATATTTTATTGACATAAGCAACGAAAATTTGCAGAAGGAGCTTGCCGGAATAAAAAAGGTGCGGTTGGAGCGCAACAAAGAGGTTGAACACAATTTGCAGAAAATGGGCTTTGAAGTAAGCCTTGCCGAAGCGGAGCGCCTATCGGGCGGCGGAATTGTCGGTCGCGCGCATTTTGCACGGGTAATGATGGATAAAGGATATGTCAAAAGCGTAAAAGATGCGTTTGACAAGTATTTGTCGAGCGGCAAGGGCGGATATTCGTCAAATCAGAAAATTACTCCCGAACAAGCGGTGGAGATTATCAAAAATGCAGGCGGCAAGGCGTTTGCGGCGCATCTGCATTTGATGAAACGCACAGATGATGACCTTTTTGACTTTTTAAAATCCCTCAAAGAAGCGGGACTTGACGGAATTGAAGGATTTTATACCGATTATACTTTTGATATGCAGAAAAAATATTTAGATATGGCAAAGCGCCTTGATTTGCTCATTTCGGGCGGAACGGATTTTCACGGCGCAATGAAGCCACATATTGAGATTGGAACAGGATACGGAAGCCTTAAAATTCCGTATTCGTTGCTTGATAATATGAGAGGATAAAAGCTTTGATGTCGCTTTTAGGGAAAATTGCTCTTTTGCTGCTTTAAAAATATAAGGACGGCTTTATTGGGCGTTTATGATCGAAAAATAACGTTTTTCCGTCATTTTACCTTTGACGGTGGAATATTAAAACGTTTTTTGAACATTCTCGAAAAAACCGAGAATGAACTGAATCCCGAGCTGAAACACACCTGCGTTACCGAAATGTCGGTGGTGGTTAAAAGAGAATACGCATAATCAAGACGCAGATTGTTTATATATTCGTTAATGCTTACGCCAAAGCATTTGTTAAAAATACTGCTGAAATAATTTTTGCTGTATCCTGCGCTTTCGGCAAGGTTGTCAAGGCTGATTTTTGTTCTGAAATTGCGGTTTATATAAAGTATGCTTCGGTAAATTGACCTGCTTGCGGTCGGCTCTTTCGGCACAATTTTCAGTTTGTTGTAAATGGTGAGCATCATACATTCGCAAAGATTTCGCATATATCTTATGTTGAGGTCGCTGTTTGCAGTGGGGCATTGTGCTATAAGCTCAAAAACGGGCGCAAGACGTTTAAATTCGCTGTCAGACAGTCGGCATACTATCATTTTTCCCGAAGCAAAAAAATCGTAAACGAATGTCGGCGACACTACCTGCTCGGTATACATTATATTAATAAGCGTGAGCGGCTCTATTATCTTAATGGAATGAAAATCAGACGGTGAAAGCATATATATGTCACCTTTTTCAATGGTATATGTATATCCGTTTATTGTATGAACTGCCTTGCCCGAAAGCACAAATTCAATTTCAAAATAGTTATGAGTGTGCATTTCGATGTCGGTTGTCTTTGTTCTTTTTACGGCGGAAATTTTAAAGTTTTCGTCGATTTCAAATTTTTTCTCAAGATATGCGGTTTTATTCATTTGCTTCACCTCAAAAATATAATACCACAACACCTTAATATTTGCAATATTTTTGTTAAAAAAGATATATTTAGTATTATGTTTAATTTGTTATAATAGCAATAGCGAATTAAAAATTATGGAGGACAAAAATATGCTTATAATTAAGAATACAGGTTCATCTGTTGTTGAAAACGGATTTGAAGCGCGGGAGATAAAGTATGCTTTTCACGATATTGACGGCACACATTCACTGATAAGAGAGTGGCCGCCCGTTATGAGCATTTGCTTATTTGACGTTATTCAAAACGGACTTCCCGACGATTTTGACAGCGCAGAAAATGAAAAAAGATTGATTGAGCTTGCGGGCAAAGAAAAGCACGCCGAAACCGACAAATTCTGTGTGGAATCGGCAGGGTTGTCGGCGCTTACGCAAATGGAGTGGGCAATCAGACGTGCTGTTGAAGATGGAAAAATTTCGGTTGTGTGCGACGGAAATAAAAATTCTGAAATCATTAAAAGAATTTGGAACGGCGAGGAATGTTTTGATGATTGTGGCGAAAACAGAGAAATGCTTGATATGATTGAAAACAGCGCGCCGCGGCTTTTTAAGCTTTACGAAAGGGTGTTGAACGGGTATTGCCGCGACAGAAATCTTTCGGAGGCTAAAAATAATCCTGAAAAATACCGTGTTGGCGGCTCTATGGATTTTATGAAATTTTTGCACGATAACGGCGTTAAAAATTATTTTGTGACAGGCGCAGTTGTTGAAAAAGGTATGGGTATGTGGGAGGAGGTTGCTACGCTCGGCTATCCTATCGGCAAAGGAGAAATAGCCGAGGATATTATCGGCTCTACCTGGACGCAAAAGCTTCCAAAAGAGGTTATCATGCGCAACCTTTGCGAAAAACTCGGCATTGACGGCAAAAACATTTTAGTTGTCGGCGACGGCAGAGCAGAAATTTTTGCAGGCGTTGAAATGGGAGCGGTAACGGTGAGCAGATTGCCTAAAAGCGCTGAGTATCAGCGCAGGCTTCACAAAAAATTGGGAACAAATATCATAATTGAAGATTATAACGACCAAGAATTTAAAAAGTTGTTTGAATAGAAAAATCATTTTAAAAAAAGGTGCGGTATATCGCACCTTTTTTTAAATGGGAAATTGCGCGCGAGAAGTGCGCAATCAGCTTGTTTACAAAAAATCACACATCACCGCATTGCATACATAATATGCCTTTTTTGCAAGAACGATTTTATCGCCGTGCCGCTCCAGCATTTTTGTGTTTTCAAGGTGAAATTTCAGTTTTTCGCCGAAAACCGAAAATATATCGCGCCCGAATTTTTTCTTAAATTCCGAAACGTTAATTCCGCTCTGCAAAAGGCGCAGGTTTAAAAACATATATTCGCTCATTTTGCCGTTTTCGTCTATAATTTCCGCATCAAATTTTGCAAACGGATTTTTTATATAATCCTCAATTTTCACATTGTTTGTGTACCTTTCGCCGTCCGAATATCCGGACGCACCTGCGCCGATACCGTAATATTCGCCGCCGTGCCAGTATTTTAAATTATGCCGCGAAACGTACTTTTCACTGCGCGCAAAATTTGAAATTTCATAATGCAAAAATCCGTTTCCCTCCAAAAAATCACAAATGCGCTCATACATATCGGCGTATTTTTCATCTGAAAAAGGTGTAAATCTGCCGTTTTTAACGTCATCTGCAAGGGGAGTTTCGTCCTCCACTGTCAAGCCGTAAAGAGAAATGTGCGAAATATCAAGCGAAACTGCTTTTTTAAGCGTTTCGTCAAGGCTTTTTTCGGTTTGATTCGGAATTGCGTACATAATGTCAATGCTCACGTTGTCAATGCCGCTTTTGTGCGCTGCGTCTAGTGCATTTTCAACATCTTTTGAGTTGTGAATACGCCCGATTGCCAAAAGCTCTTTTTCATTAAAACTCTGCGCGCCGATGCTTACGCGGTTTATTCCGCCCTCGGCATATTTTTTGAATTTTTCTTCCGAAACGGTTTTGGGATTGACCTCAATGGTCGTTTCAGCATTTTCTTCGACATCAAAATGCGTGCGTATTTTTTCAAGGATTTGCAGAATATACTTTTCGTTTACCGCCGACGGAGTGCCGCCGCCGATATATATTGTTTCGATTTTTTCGCGCTTGAGCGCGTCTGTCTGCCGCATTGCCGCGTCAAAATAATCGTTTGCAAGGCAAAGCTTATTTTCATACGAATTAAACGCACAATAGCGGCATTTTTTTACGCAAAACGGAACGTGAACGTAAATTGATTTCAAATCATTTTTCATCAGTCTATTTTTAAAACCGCCATAAACGCATCCTGAGGCACCTCTACCGAGCCGACCTGACGCATACGTTTTTTTCCTTCCTTTTGCTTTTCAAGCAGCTTTTTCTTTCGCGTTATGTCGCCGCCGTAGCACTTTGCCAAAACGTCTTTTCGCATAGCTTTAACCGTTTCGCGCGCAATGATTTTGTTGCCGATTGCCGCCTGTATAGGAACTTCAAACAGCTGGCGGGGAATAGATTCTTTAAGCTTTTCGGCAATTTTTCGTCCGCGTGAATACGCCTTTGACGAATGGACGATAAACGAGAGTGCGTCCACCACCGAGCCGTTGAGCATAATATCAAGCTTAACAAGGTCGGATTTTTGATATCCCGTAAGCTCGTAATCAAATGAAGCATAGCCGCGTGTGCGCGATTTCAATGCGTCAAAGAAGTCGTAAATAATTTCGTTGAGCGGCAGCGTGTAGTTAAGGCTTACGCGCGTGTCGTCAATATACTGCATATCGTGATAAGTTCCGCGCCGCTCCTGACAAAGCTCCATAATATTACCTATAAATTCGGTGGGAACCATAATAGACGCCTTTACAATCGGCTCCTCCATATAGTCAATTTCCTGCTGCGGCGGAAGGTTTGTCGGGTTTGAAATATCCAGCTTTTCGCCGTCGGTTTTGGTGATTTTGTAGATAACGCTCGGCGCAGTGGTCACAAGGTCAAGATTATACTCGCGCTCTAACCGTTCCTGAATAATTTCCATATGCAAAAGCCCCAAAAATCCGCATCGGAAGCCGAATCCCAGTGCAAGAGAGGTTTCAGGTTCAAAGCTTAATGAGGCATCGTTGAGCTGCAATTTTTCAAGTGCGTCGCGAAGGTCGGGATATTTTGCGCTGTCGGCAGGATAAATTCCCGAAAATACCATAGGATTTACCTTTTTGTAGCCCGGCAAAGGCTCATCTGCACCGCCTTCAGCAAGAGTTATCGTATCGCCGACACGCGCGTCACGAACGTTTTTTATGCTTGCTGCAATGTATCCAACCTCGCCTGCCGAAAGCGATTGCGAAGGATTGAGTCCGAGCGGCGAAAGATAGCCTGTTTCCACAACATCAAAGCAGGAGGATGTGGACATAAACTTAATTTTGTCGCCGGGTTTTATTTTGCCGTCTCGAACACGCACATATACAATAATCCCTTTGTAGGAATCGTAGTACGAATCGAAAATAAGCGCCTTTAACGGAGCGTTTTCGTCGCCCGACGGGGGAGGCATTTTTGTAACAATAGCTTCCAGCACATCTTCAATTCCTATGCCGTTTTTGGCGGAAATAAGCGGAGCGTCCTCTGCGTCCAAGCCCATTACGTCTTCAATTTCGGCTTTAACAGCGTCGGGACGGGCGCTCGGAAGGTCAATTTTATTTATAACGGGAACAATCTCAAGGTCGTGGTCTATTGCAAGATAGGTATTTGCAAGCGTCTGCGCCTCAACGCCCTGCGCCGCGTCAACTATTAAAACCGCGCCCTCGCACGCAGCCAAGCTTCGTGACACCTCATAATTAAAATCAACGTGTCCCGGAGTGTCGATAAGGTTAAGAGTGTACTCAACTCCATCTTTTGCTTTGTATAAAAGCTTTACCGCGCGCGCCTTGATAGTAATTCCCTTTTCGCGTTCAAGCTCCATATTATCCAGAATTTGATCCTGCATTTCACGCTTTGTAAGCGAGCCGGTATATTCCAAAATTCTGTCGGCAAGTGTGGATTTGCCGTGGTCTATATGAGCAATAATGCAAAAATTTCTTATATTGTCCTGATTTGTGGGCATATTAAAAATTACTCCTTTTGTAGCTTTAATAATTAATTGTAACATATTTTTTTGCAATGAGCAATATTTTTATTAAAAAAACAGCGCAAAAATGCGCTGCTTCGGAATGTTTATTTTTTATATACACTGCCAATCTGCGAAATCGGAAAAATTCTGAAAATAACCTTTCCTTCGATGTTTTTATCGGGAATGGGGCCTATGCTCCGGCTGTCCGAACTTCCGCCCGGGTTGCGGTTGTCGCCCATAACAAAGACTTCGCCTTCCTTAACGGTATAAGGATAGCTTACAGCGCGCCCCTGCTCGGTCGTTTTTCCGGTAATATATTCCTCATCAAGTATCTTTCCGTCAACCGAAACATCATGCGTTATTGGGTTGATATCCACTGTCATACCCGATGTAGCAATAACTCTTTTAACATAATGCCTTCCGGGGTCTACCGGCGGTTTTAAAATAACAATATCGCCGACCTTTGGAGTATACATAAACCTGTTTACATAAAGTATGTCGCCGTGCGTGAGTGTAGGAGTCATAGAACTGCCGTTTACATTAACAAATGTGAAAACGTAATTTCTAATAATGAGGGCGAGCACCACTGCAATGGCAATAGAAATAATCCAGTCTGCCGCTTCTTTCTGCCACGGCCTTTTTGCGGGAGGAAGCTCCTCCTCGTCGGGAACAACCGTATAATTTTCGTTATCCATTTTTATTACCTCCCAAGTATTTTTAGGTACAATATGCATAAAATGCTATGACGAACCGAGACGGAAAGCCATAGCATACATTTTACGCAACCAAAGTTATTATTTGATTTTTTCTTTAACCTTTGCAGCCTTACCGACTCTTTCTCTGATGTAGTAAAGCTTTGCACGTCTTACCTTACCGCTTCTTACAACCTCGATTTTAGCAATCTTTGGCGAGTTTACGGGGAACGTTCTTTCAACGCCTACGCCGTAAGAAATACGTCTTACTGTAAATGTTTCGGAAATGCCGCCGTGTTTTTTACAGATGATTGTACCTTCAAAAACCTGAATTCTTTCGCGGTTTCCTTCTGTAACCTTAACGTGAACCTTAACCGTATCGCCGACGTTAAGCTGCGGAAGGTCGTTTCTTAACTGACCTTGTGTAATGCTTGCAAGAATATCCACTTAAAATATCCTCCTTCCTTTCCAAGACGTTCGTGATAAATCTTAAATAATGCAAAATGCATTTGCTTTTCAGAGGACCGTCCGTTTTACCAAAATATTTTATCACATCACGAAGTATATTGCAAGAGTTTTTTTCAAAAATTTTCAAATTTTTTTGCAGAGGTAAAAATTTTAACAATATTTTTGAAAATAATGCTTGCAATTTGAAAAAGTTTGTGTTATACTAATTATTGCTTATTTGTAAATGTATGAAAGAGGTGAAACAAATGAAGGAAGGAATTCATCCCGAATATAAAACCGCTGTTGTAAAATGTGCTTGCGGCGAAACGTTTGAAACACGTTCTACACGCGAAAAAATCAATGTTGAAATTTGCTCAAAATGCCATCCTTTCTATACCGGAAAACAGAAGTTGGTTGATACCGGCGGACGTGTTGAAAAGTTCAGAAAGAGATTTGGAATGGACAAATAATTATATTTTGGTTTATTTTATTAAGCGACTAAAGGAAATTGGCGAAAGATAATTTTGCCAATTTTTTTTAATTTTATCACTTTTTTATCACAAAAACATATTAAAATAGCACTTGAGAGTCAAGCACAGCGTGTTTTAAGGCTCTTTTGCTGGAGTTTACAAAAAAGGCGGGTGAAAAATATGAAAAGAATACTCATCGCAGACGATGAGGAAAAAATAAGAGAAGTAATAAAAGAATATGCAACCTTTGAAGGCTACGAGGTATTTGAGGCAGAAAACGGAATGGACGCTGTGAATATGTGTAAAGAGCACGACTTTGACGCAGTTATTTTGGATGTTATGATGCCCAAGCTTGACGGCTTTTTGGCGTGCAAGGAGATTAAAAAAATTAAAAACATACCTATATTAATGTTATCTGCGCGCGGCGAAGAGTATGATAAGCTGTTCGGCTTTGAAATAGGCATTGACGATTATGTTGTGAAGCCGTTTTCACCAAAAGAGGTTATGGCGCGGCTTAACGTTATAATATCACGCAACACAAAAACAGATGACAAAAAAGACGTTTTAAAATTTTCCGGTCTTACTATTGATATTCCGGCGCGAAACGTTTTTGTGGACGGCGAAAAAATAGACCTTACACCAAAGGAATACGACCTTTTGTTTTACTTTGCAAAAAATAAAAATATTGCCCTTTCGCGCGAAAAGCTTTTGTGCGACGTGTGGGGATATGACTTTTACGGTGATGACAGAACGGTTGACACACATATTAAAATGCTGCGAAGCAGACTCGGAAAATACCGTGATTATATAGTCACGCTGCGAAGCCTTGGATATAAATTTGAACCGCAGGAAGGGTGAGAATTTAAAAAATGACTAAAAATCACAAATCCGAACAAAGCATAAAAATACGAATGTGGAAATATTTTGCCGCATTTACAATGATAATTCTGTGCCTTTTGTGGATTTTGCAGATAATTCTTTTCAGCACCTTTTACAAAACTATGAAGGGCAGAGAGATGAAGGATTGCGGAAAACAAATAAAGGCTGCAAGCGAAACGCTTAATTCCGAACAAATTGCGATATATGTTGAAAAGGTTTCGTTTGAACAGGGAATTTCAATTTATGTGTTCGATTCGAACGGAAATATGCTTTCAAGCAAAAAGCATCCGCGTCCCGGCTGGATAAACGGTGATGAAAAAGATGAGGTTATTAATATTCTTGAAAAAAAAGATGAGGTAGTTTACCGTCACACCGAGCACAATTTTAAAATGAACGTTGTTTCATATGCGACAAAAATACATAATAATTTAGGAAACGAATACTATCTTTATATGAAATCGCCGCTTGTGGCGCTTAATTCTACGGCAAAAATACTTAGTACGCAGTTTATTATGGTGTCGGTGCTGTCGCTTTTAATTGCGCTTATACTGTCATATTTTACGGCGAAAAATTTTACAAAGCCGATTATAAAAATCACTCAAACCGCCTCAAAGCTTGCGGAAGGCAAATATGATGCCGAATTTGAGGGCGGCGGCTTTAAAGAAATAGACGATTTGGCAGATACGTTAAACTTTGCGTCCTCCGAGCTTAAAAAGACCGATGAGCTTAGACGTGACCTTTTGTCAAATGTATCGCACGATTTGAAAACACCGCTGACGATTATAAAATCATACGCCGAAATGGTGCGCGATTTGTCAGGTGACAACAAAGAAAAACGAAACGAGCATTTAAGCGTTATAATTGACGAGACAGACCGTCTTACATATCTTGTAAGCGATATTCTGGATTTATCCAAAATGGAAGCAAATATTGATACGTTAGAGCGCGAGAGGGTTGATTTAAAGGAAATTGTAAATTCCGTGCTCAAGAATTTTGCGGTTTTAGAGCAGAACGAAGGCTACGAATTTATTACTGAAATTGAGCCTGACTGTGCTATTTTTGCGGATTATTCAAAAATTTATCAGGTGGTTTATAACCTTTTAAATAATGCCGTAAACTATACCGGCGATGACAAAACCGTAAAAATAAGGGTAACGAAATCAGACGGCAAGGTGCTTTTTGAAGTTATTGATACGGGAGAAGGTATTGCTCCCGATAAAATAGACAAGGTTTGGGACAGATACTACAAGTCGGGAAAAAACCACAAGCGCGGCGTAAACGGCACCGGAATAGGACTTTCAATCGTAAAGAACATTCTTATTATGCACGGCGCGGAATACGGCATAAAAAGCGAGCTTGGCAAGGGCAGCGACTTTTGGTTTAAATTGTAGATTGCATTAAAGGAAAGGGGTAAAACAATGTCAGAAGAATTAAAGACAGCCGAAGTTTCAAACGAAAAAAAGAAAAAATCCTGCAAAGAAATTGCAGCGGACGCGGCGTCAAAAGCAAAAAACGGCGCAAAAAAGATTTTTCAAAAGAAAAACAAGAAAAAAATCATATCAATAACAGCGGTGCTGCTTGCGCTTGTTCTTATTATATTTCTTTTTAAAGGCTGCGGTAAAAAGGCAGACAAAAGCGAAATAAACACCGGCAAGGTTACAAAAGGCGATGTTACAAAAATTATTGAAGGCTCGGGAACCATTGAGGCAATTGACCAGTATGAAGTAACAAGCGTTGGTATTAAGGGCGAAATTATTGCCTGCAATTTTGAAGAAGGCGACGAGGTTAAAAAAGACCAGGTTCTCTATGTTATAGACTCAAGCGATATGCAGACCAGCATTGACAGAGCAAATCTTTCAATAGAAAAAGCGCAGACGAGCTATGAGGACGCGGTGAAAAATTACAACGACGCAAACCGCGATATGAACGTTGCCGCTCCTACCTCGGGAGTTATTACGTCGCTTAATGTTGAGGAAGGCGACAAGGTTAACAACGGTACGCAGGTTGCAACCATCAAGGATAATTCAAAAATGAAGCTTACCATAACCTTTAATTCGGGTGATGCCAATAGAATTTCGGTAGGCGAAGCGGCAAGTGTGCATCTTGAAAATTCGTATTCTTCTGTAAACGGAACGGTTACGCACGTCGGCTCGGGTACAACCGTTTCAGATGAAGGCTCGGTTGTAAAATACGTTGAAATAAGCGTTGACAATCCGGGTGCCATAAAGGACGGCGACAAAGCCACTGCAACGGTTGGAGATATTGCGTGCAACGATTCGGGAACCTTTAAAAGCAGTGCGGAGCAGACGGTTACCGCAAAGCTTTCGGGCGATGTATACGCGTTAAACTATAAGGTGGGCGACAAAGTAAACAAGGGTGATATTATTTTCAAAATAGATTATGATAATTCTTACTCCAACGTTAAAAACGCCCAAAACAGCTTAAAGGACGCAAAGGAAAATTTAAAAAGCCTGTATGACGATTTGGAGGATTATAGCATAAAAGCACCTATCGATGGCAAAATTGTGCAGAAAAACTACAAGCAGGGCGAAAAAATAGACAACAATTCTTCCTCGTCAACAAAGCCGCTTGCAATAATTTCGGATTTGTCAATTCTCACCTTTGATATGAATATTGACGAACTTGACATAGCAAACATTGAGGTAGGTCAGGAGGTTTCCATAACTGCCGACGCTTATGAAGGCGAAAAATTTACAGGTATTGTAGATAAAGTAAGCGTTGTGGGAACAAGCTCGCAGGGCGTAACCACATATCCTGTTACCGTTATTGTAAACAGCGATAACAAGGATAAGCTTATTCCCGGTATGAATGTAAGCGCAAGCATAGTTATTGAAAAGGTGGAAAATGTTTTAAGAATACCTGTTTCGGCGCTTCGCCGCGGAAATGTGGTTATAGCAAAAACCGATTCGGAGGGTGTTGAAATGAGCGAAACGCCGAACGGAAAAAATGCTGAAACAAGCAAGGACAACAGCCCGTTCCTTAAAAATCTCGATATCCCGAACGGCTACAAGGCAGTATTTGTAGAAACAGGTCTTACGGATGACGATTATGTTGAAATAAAGAAAGGACTTAACGAGGGCGATACCGTAGTTCTTCCGGACGCAACCGTATCTTCGGGATTCGGTATGATGATGGGCGGCGGCGGTCCGCAGGGCGGTCCTCCCAGCGGCGGAGGCAGTGGCGGCGGTCAGCGAGGCGGCAACAGCGGAGGCGGCGGCCCTCGAGGCTGATAAAAGCATAAAAGAGCCAAACACCATAGGATTTAAACACTTTTATGCTTAAATTAAGGCAGATTGGAGAAGCATATGATTGAACTAAAACATGTTTATAAAATATACTCCGACGGCGACAGTGAAATCCGCGCGCTTGATGATGTTTCCCTGTTTGTCGGTCAAGGTGAGTTTACATCCATAGTAGGCTCGTCAGGCTCGGGAAAATCCACCTGTATGAATATAATCGGCTGCCTGGACATTCCCACAAGCGGTGAATATTACCTTCACGGAAACGATGTAAGCAAAATGAGCGAAAAAGAGCTTGCTTACATACGAAATAAAGAATTGGGCTTTGTTTTTCAGCAATATAACCTTATTCCAAAGCTGAATTTAATTGAAAATGTGGAGCTTCCGCTGATATACAGAAGAATGTCGCCATCACAGCGCAAAAAGCTTGCAGCAACGGCGCTTGAGAGGGTAGGCCTCGGAGACCGGCTTACAAAGTTTCCGTCCCAGCTTTCCGGCGGTCAGCAGCAAAGAGTGTCCATAGCACGCGCGCTTGCGGGAAATCCTCCTGTTATTCTTGCCGACGAGCCGACGGGTGCGCTGGATTCAAAAACAGGCAAGGATGTTCTGGCGCTTTTGAAAAAACTTAATACGGAAGGCACAACAATTGTGCTTATAACGCATGATAATTCCATTGCGGCGCAAACTAAACGCACAGTGCGCATACAGGACGGCAAAATAATATCGGACGTTATAAACGAAGATGTTGTTTCGACAATGGAAAACGGCAGAAAAGGAGCTGATTTAACTTGAGTATAAAACAATCGCTTACTCTTGCAATAAAAAGTCTTCTCGGCAGTAAAATGCGCTCCTTTCTTACAATGCTCGGCATTATTATCGGTGTAGGCGCCGTGATAATAATTGTAGGTGTGATAAACGGTATGACGCAAATGGTTATGGACGAATTTGAAAGTATGGGCGCAACAAACATTATTGTTTCAATTCGCGGGCGCGGAGGAAACAGAAGCGTTGACATAGACGATATGCAAAATCTCGTAGACGAAAATTCCGAACTTATATCCGGTATGTCGCCTTCCATAACCGTTTCGGGTGCTGTTGTAAAATCCGGCTCGGAAAATCTTGACACCACCTCGGTTAAGGGCGGAAATGAAAATTATGCGTTAATAAACAACAGAAAGGCGGAATACGGCAGAGATTTGCAGTATCTTGACTGCCACGACCGGCTTTTAAACTGCGTAATCGGAAGCTATGTTGCAAACAATCTTTACGGAACTGCGGAAAATGCGCTGGGAAACGAAATTAAAATAAACGGCAGAAATTTCACCGTTGTGGGCGTTTTGGAGGAAAAAGCGGACAGCGAAGAATCATCGGACGACGATACAATTATTATTCCGTACACGATAGCTCAAAAGCTTGCAAACACTTTTTCAATAAACGCGTATACTTTCTGCGCGGCAAATAAGGACGTTGCAATAAAGGCGCAGGCAACCATTGAAGGATATCTTTATAAAGTTTTTAACGACAGCGACGCATATAAAGTTATGAATATGTCCAGCCTTGTTGACACTATCAACGATATGACGGGCAAAATGAGCCTTATGGGCGGCTGCGTTGCAGGTGTATCATTGCTTGTCGGCGGCATAGGAATAATGAATATTATGCTTGTATCGGTAACAGAAAGAACGCGTGAAATCGGAATACGAAAATCACTCGGAGCTACTCCGTGGGATATAATGAGCCAGTTTGTCGTTGAGGCAATCACAACAAGCTCTGTCGGCGGAATAATCGGCATACTGCTCGGCATATTCGGGTGCTTTGCCTTGCGGTCTGTGCCGGATTTAAACCCCGTTGTATCCATACCTTCGATAATTTTGTCATTCACGATTTCGGCTCTTGTCGGAGTTGCATTCGGATATTTTCCTGCAAAAAAAGCGGCGGCGCTTAATCCGATTGACGCTTTAAGACACGATTAACAGCCTTTGTGCGAAAGAAAATTTATTCTTTTGCACAGCTTGTAAATTTAACACCTATTCGGAAGGAGAAAGGTTATGATTAAAAAAAGTATCTCATTAATCCTTGCATTTTGCATTGTTCTGTCTTCGATTTGCGTATTTGCTGCCGAAGATGATAACGGCGTAAATATCGAGGATTACATAAGCTTCATTTCAAGCTTTAACATTATAAACGGCGACCCCGACGGCAATTACAGGCTTGACGACCTTGTAACGAGGGCGGAATTTTCCAAAATTGCAGTTGCCGCGTCAGAGCAGCGAAACAGTGTTGCGGCTTTTCTTGCAATATCGCCGTTTTCTGATGTTCCATATACTCACTGGGCAGCGCCGTATGTAAAAGTTGCACTTTCCAACAAATATGTAAATGGCTATGAGGACGCCACCTTCCGTCCCGACCAAAACGTGCTTTTTGAAGAAGCAATAACGGTATTTTTGAAGCTTTTGGGCTATGAAAACGCCGATTTTGGCTCGTCGTGGCCGTACGGTCCTTACGGAATTGCAAAAAATATTAACCTCATAGACGATATGCAGTCGCAAATCGGTTCGTATCTTACAAGGCGCGAAGCAGTTATATTGGTTTACAATCTTTTGAACTGCAAGGCAAAATCCACGCCTGTATCGTCTACCGAGAAGTATATGAGCATATTTAACTGCACACTTAAAGAGGATGTAATTCTTATTGCAACCTCCAAGGAGGATTCGTCTGTCGGTGCCGACAAAATTGCAACCAGCGGCGGAACGTATAAAATAGGTAAAAACTTAAATCTTGACTATCTCGGCAAGAAGGGAAACGGAATTATAAAAGACGGCGACGAGCTGATTGCGTTTATTCCAAATACCGAATACACCACCAAAACATATGCGGTTTATTCAGTGCTTGATGACAAGGTTTTGGTGCATGACAACGGCACTATAAAGGAAATTACTTTCAAGGATGGTCTTGACGTTTACGAGGGCGGCAAGCAGAGTAGTTTTTCGGCGGTTAAGGCAAAGCTTGCAATGGGCGATGAAATAACCGTTCGCTATGACGATTACGGTGCGGTGGATTATCTTATCTACAACGAAGGCACGCTTGTGGGACCTGTTACCGTTTCAAATACAGGGTGGGCGTCAAGCCTTGGCGCAAGCGACCTTACAAACGCATTTATTGTGCGCGACGGTGTAAAATGCGCATACTCCGACATCAAAACAAACGACGTTGTTTATTATAACAAGGGCGTAAATATGGTTCTTGCATATTCTAAAAAGGTGACGGGCGTTTATGAGGACGCAACGCCTACAAGGGATAACCCGATAAGCGTAAAAATTTCGGGTGTAACCTATGACCTTGAGGGCGCGGCGGCATATAACAAGCTTTCCTCGTCCGGAAGTCTTAAATTCGGCGATGCCGTAACGTGCCTTATCGGGCGAAGCGGAAAAATTGCCGACGCAATTTCGGCAGGCAGCGTTTCAACAAACGTTATAGGATATTTGACCGAAACCGGAAGCAAAATTTATAAGGACAGCAACGGAAATGATTATTCGGCGTTTTACGCAAAAATCGTTACAACAGACGGCGTTGAAAATGAATACAAAACAGACAAGAACTATTCAAGCCTTAAAAACCTGGCGGTTAATATGACGTTTTCAAACGGCGAGGGTAAGGCAACGAGAATTTCCGCTCCCGAAACGCTCGGAACGGTTAACGCAAGTAAAATGAAAATCGGCAAAACTGCTGTTTCGGAAAACGTTCAAATTCTTGACGTAAGCACTACTTACGAGGATGAGCCCACGCTTTATATAAAAACTTATCTGCAAAGAATTGACGGCGTTGACCTTACATCAAGCAATGTTATATATGTTGAGAAAAACGGCAGCGGCGAGATTGAAAAAATGATTTTGAAGGACGTTACGGGCGATATGTATACCTACGCGGTAACTTCAAAGGTTAAAACCTCAAAGGATGCGGACGGCAAAATAAATGTGCGCGGCTATCAGTACACTTTTGATTCAAACGGTACAACATATACCGATTCGGGACGTTACCTGCCCGTTTCCGCCGGTGAGGGCGCAAGGCTGGTTCTGTCGGGTCAGACGATTGACGCGGTTAAATCTATGAATGCCATAACCGGAAAAATTTCGGAGCTTACAGGCTCGTATATCATTGCCGGAGACACAAAATACACTCTTGCAAGCAATGTAATTGTATATACAATGACTTATGACAGCGGCAACAACGGTTATAAATACCTAATTACACCGATTGATACCATAGCGGATAATTTATCCGAGTATAAGAGCATTTCGGTTTATGCCGATAAAGCAGAGTCAAAAGGCGGCAGAGTGAGAATTATTGTTGCGAAAAAAGTATGATAAAAGATTGACATCAAAAAAAGGATTGCGTATCAAACGATATGCAATCCTTTTTTGATATGTAAAGAAAGGGGACGATATATATATCGCCCCGAAACAAAAAAATTTTTAACTTATTTCAGTATTGCTTTGCTCGCCGCTTTCCTCCTTCTGCATTACCTCCATTTTTGAAATTGAAATTTCAAACGCGGTTTTGGTCACGGTTTCCTCCTCGGAAATTTTCTTTTGATACTCTCTGCTTTGAATTCTTCCCCATATCTTTATGTTGTCGCCGACCGAAAGGTTACCCGAAAAACGCGCGTTTCTGCCCCAGGCAATGCACGGCATATAGTCCGATTTGTTATATGCGCGGTTAACGGCAATTAAAAGGTCGGTTATTTCGCGGCCGAACGGCGTTATACGATAAACAGGCGCTTTGCAGATAAATCCGTTAAGATATATGTAATTGGGATTTTTAAAGTTTTCGCCTGAATGCATAGCAATATCCCGCGCAAAAACCGTTAAAATAAGCCTGTTTCCCGTTGACGAATAATTATTGTACGAACGAAATTGTCCGTCCACCTCAACAGCGCTGCCCACCTCCAAATTCATTGTTTTTATAAGTCTTTCCGACACCGTTACGTTTATGTAATCCGAAATATCGCTGAGCCGCGGCACTTTCAGACAAAATGTCAAAAATCGCTCGCCGTATACCTCGTGACTGAAGGAAAGAGAGCTTACTATTGTTCCTGCAAGATGAACCTCGTTATTTACATTGATATTATCCAAAATTTATACACTCCCTACACAATTTTTTGTATTATGTTATATTTCTATTCGCAAATTTTGCTTATTATCACAAAAAGCGTAAAAAAAACTTGACATTTTGGCTATTTACGATACAATATAATGGTGGAGTTTTTTATTGGGGGTTTAAAAGATGGCATTTTTTAATTGCTACTTTAAGTCGGACGTTCTCGGGCAGGACGTTTGCTTTAATGCGGTTATTCCCGAAAAGGTAGAAGATAACATAAAAACCTTGTATCTTTTGCACGGTCTTTCGGATAACCACACTGCGTGGGAAAGAAGAAGCTCGGTTGAAAGATATGCGATGAATGCAGGAATTGCGCTTATTATGCCGAATGTTGACCGAAGCTTTTACACCGATATGAAATACGGCAGAAATTTTTATACTTATGTTTCAGAGGAGCTTGTTGATTATACACGAAAAGTTTTTCGTTTGAGCAAAAAACGTGAGGATACGTTTATTGCCGGGCTTTCTATGGGCGGCTACGGTGCGTTTAAGATTGCGCTTAGAAACAGCGATACTTTTTCTGCGGCGGCGTCTCTTTCGGGTGTTTTGGATATATCCGCTCACGCAGACTCCGAGCTTAATTGGAAAAGCGACGCGTTTTTGGCATTTGGCGAAACAGATACTTTAGAGGGCACCGAGGAGAGCGTCATAACGCTTATTAAAAACTTTAAGGGCGAAAATAAACCGCGTATTTATCAGGCGTGCGGAACGGAAGATTTTTTGTATGAGGACAATAAAACCTTCAGAGAAACCATTCAAGGCAAGGGCTTTGACTATGTTTACGAAGAAGGACCCGGCAGTCACGAATGGAGTTTTTGGGACAAATATATTGAACGTGCAATTAAATTTTTTGTAAACGAAAAATAAAATGTAATAAATTAACGGAGGAATTTTAGTATGTCAGGACATTCGAAATGGTCAAATATTAAACATAAAAAGGAAAAAACCGACGCTCAAAAGGGCAAAATTTTTACAAAGCTCGGCAGAGAAATAACCGTTGCGGTTAAAAGCGGCGGAGCAGACCCTGAAGTTAACAGAAAATTAAAGGATATTATCGCAAAGGCGCGCTCAAACAATATGCCGAACGACAATATTTCAAGATGTATCAAAAAGGCTTTGGGCGACGGCAACGAGGACAGCTACGAGAATATTACTTATGAAGGATACGGTCCGTCGGGAGTTGCGGTTATTGTTGAAACGCTCACCGACAATCGAAACAGAACAGCGGGGGATTTGCGTCATTATTTTGATAAATTCGGTGGCAATCTCGGCACAAACGGCTCGGTCAGCTGGATGTTTGACAAAAAAGGAAAAATTATCATTCTGAAAGCGGACGATATTGACGAGGACACCATTACAATGGACGCTCTTGACGCCGGCGCGGAGGATTTTGAGGCAAATGATGAGTATTACGAAATCACAACCTCGCCCGATGATTTTTCGGACGTTGTGGCGGCGCTTGAGGATAAAAATTATGCCTATGCGTCTGCGGAGGTTGAAATGGTTCCGCAAAATTATATCAAGCTTACCGACGACCACGATATTTTGATGATGCAAAAGCTTATTGAAAATCTTGAGGATAATGACGACGTTCAGGATATTTATCACAACTGGGAGGAAGACGACGAATGAGCGGCGAAAATAACGTTGTAACCATAGAGGGCGACGGCGGCGTTAAGTTAGACTGTGAAATTCTCGGCACGTTTGAAGCGTGCTCAAAAGAGTATATTGCGGTTATGCCGATTGATAAAAAGGATGATGAAAACGAGATTTTTATTTACGGTTACAGAGAGTATAAGAACGGCGAATTTGACCTTCTTGACATTGAGGATGACGAGGAGTTTGAAAATGCGTCGGCAGAGCTTGACCGTATTTTTGATGAAATGAGCGAAAAATAATAAAAACAGGCGGAATTTTCCGTCTGTTTTTTATTTTAAAATTTTATTTACTGCACCGCATACTTAACCTTTTTATATGCCGAAGGCGTACAGCCTTTATACCGCTTAAAAATACGGTTAAAATACGAAACGGAGGAAAAGCCGACGTTCATAGAAATTTCCGAAATGGTGTTTGCGCCCGAAAGAAGAAGCTTTTCTGCCTTGCACACACGCACAAAATTAAGATATTCGGTAAATGTGGAATTTGTTGCTTTTTTAAAAAGGCGGCAAAAGTAATATTGGTTAAGGTTTATTACTTTGCTCAAAGTTTCAAGTGTTATTTCCTCCTGATAATGCGTGTCAATATAGTTCAGCACCGGCAGTACACGCTCGATTGTGCCGCTGTCAAAAGAATTGGTTTCGTCAAGCACAATATCGTATCGGTGCAAAAGCGCCAGCACCTTGTATATGTTTGCGCCGATATACATTTCATATGCCTTTTTTCTTGTTTTGTCTTCTGCTATTATCTCGTCAAGATAGCTTCGAAGTTCCTTTGTTTTTTCATCATTTGCCTCAAAAATATACATAGGGCATTCGCTGCTGCTTAAAAACCGCCGCAAATATTTGCTCACGTTTTTCAAGTGATTTTGCGAAACCTCCGACATATCAAACTGAATAAGACAGCTGCGCGTGCCCGAAGTTTCTACTATTGTTGCGTGAACAACGCGGCTGTTGATAAAAATAATATCACCTGTTTTTGCTGTAATCTTTATATCGTCATTGTATGCCGTAAAATTTCCGTCAAGAATATATAAAATTTCAATCTCGTTGTGAATATGAGGTCTGCAAAATGTACCCTTTTCCGAGCCGCTGCCGGGCAAGACAATTCTTGCAGGTGTATTCGGAATATTGGAATTTACTATTTCGTTATGCATAAAAACCACCAAAAGTCAATATTGTTCAATAACAAGTCAACATTTCTGTATAAAACGCCGCTTGCTGTTGCTATAATTATTGTAACATAAAGTGAACCCTATTTCAAGGGTATAATGAAAAAGGAGCTGAAAAATATGGCAGATAACGATATTTTGAACAAGTTTAAAGAGGACCAGGAAGTAACGGAAATTGATACTACCAAAAAGCTTAAGATTGGTATTATCGGAACAGGCTGGATTGCAGACGCGCACATTCAGCAGTATAAAAAAATGCCCGATGTTGAAATTGTGGGCGGCGCAGACCTTATCGACGGCAAGGCTGAAAAATTCTTTAAGAAAAACGAGGTTGAAAATGTTCGATGCTATCGAAGCCACAAAGAGCTTATTGACAATGAAGAGCTTGACGCGGTAAGCATTTGTACTTACAACAGAACACACGCAGAATGTGCAATTTATGCATTGGAGCACGGCGTTAATGTGCTTTTGGAAAAACCGATGTGTGTAACGCTTGAAGAAGCGGTTGAAATTTGCAGAGCGGAGAAAAAGAGCGGAAAGGTTCTTTCAATCGGCTTCCAGCCCAGATTTGACCCCAATATGCAGATGATTAAAAAGATTGTTGAGTCGGGCGAGCTTGGCGAAATTTATTACATACAGACGGGCGGCGGACGAAGAAAAGGTATTCCGACACCTTTCGGAACAACGTTTATTGAAGATAAAACCGCAGGTCTCGGTGCGCTCGGCGACATCGGCTGCTATTCGCTTGATATGGTGCTTAATGCAATCGGTTATCCCAAGCCGCTTACAGTTACGGGATACACCTCGAATTTCTTCGGTACAGACCCGAATTATTATGAAAAACACCCCGAATATGCTTCGCTTTTCGGCGTTGACGATTTCGGCGCAGGTTTTATAAGATTGGAAGGCGGAATTATCCTCGATTTCAGAATTGCGTGGGCAATGCATCTTGACACACCGGGCGACACAATTATTATGGGTAAAAAAGGCTCGCTCCGTATTCCGTCAACCGAATGTTGGAACGGCTCTGTCGGCGGTCCTATGAAAATTTATCACAATGTTGCCGGCGAAGGCGTTGTTACCGAAATTCCGATTATTAAAGATAACAGCGAGGGCTGCTTCTATAAAAAAATCCGTTCGTTCCTTGACGCTGTTAAGACCGGCGGAAAAGCTCCTGTTCCGACAAGTCAGATTATTATCAACCAGGCTATTATTGACGGCATAGCAAAATCGAACAAGCTTGGCAAAGAAATTGAAATTGAAATTCCTGAAATATAACTTAAATATTGAGGTGAAATTAAAATGAGTAATTTTAAATTAGGTTTACAGCTTTATTCCGTTCGCGATGAAATGGAAAAGGATATGGACGCTTGCCTTAAAGCGGTTAAAGAAATGGGTTATGAATGTGTTGAATTTGCAGGATTTTTCGGCAAAAGCGCAGAGGAAGTAAAGGCAATGCTTGATAAATACGGTTTGGAGGCGGTTTCGTCGCACCAGACTGTAGGAGTAAAAGATGACGAGCCTTTAAAACCTGAAGACACCGTTAAATATCTTAATACGCTCGGTGTTAAATACTGTGCTATTCCGTGGTATGGCAAGGAAAATTATGTAAACGACTGGGACGGAACAATGGCAAAATTCAAAAAATCGAGCGAGATTTTGAAAAAGGGCGGAATTGACCTTTACTATCATAATCACGATTTTGAATTTGATAAAATCAACGGAAAAACCATTCACGAAATGATTTTTGACAATTTGGGTCTTGACGTTATTAAGCCCGAGCTTGACGTTTGCTGGGTTCACTACGCAGGCTATGAGCCGACAGAAGTTATGAAAAAATATTCAGGACGTATAGAAATTCTGCATCTTAAAGATTTTGTTTGCAAAAATCTTGGCGGCGGTCCCGTTTATGCACTTATAGACAACAGCGGAAGCGAGAAAACCAAAGCTTCAAAAGAAGATAACGGGTTTGAGTTTAGACCCGTAGGATACGGTATTCAGGATATGCCTAAAATTGTTGAGGCGGCAAAGGAATGCGGAATTAAATATTTGATTGTCGAGCAGGACGGTCATCCCAACGCAACCTCTATGGAGGATGCAAAAAAGAGTATTGATTATTTAAAATCAATAGGGCTGTAAAAAAAGGTCGGTTATGAACCGACCTTTTTTTATAACATAGGAAATTGCGCGCGAGAAGTGCGCAATCAGCATGTTTCAAAAAAGCGAACCATCCTGCCCCTAAGATTGGGGGTTAGAGGGTTGATGTGTTAAAAACACTTTTTTATAACATAGGAAATTGCGCGCGAGAAGTGCGCAATCAGCATGTTTCAAAAAAGCGAACCATCCTGCCCCCAAGATTGGGGGTTAGGGGTTGATGTGTTAAAAACACTTTTTTATAACATAGGAAATTGCGCGCGAGAAGTGCGCAATCAGCTTGTTTCAAAAAAGCGTACCATCCTGCCCCCAAGATTGGGGGTTAGGGGGTTGATGTGTTAAAAACGCTTTTTTATATTTCGTATATATCTGTGCTGCCCGGAGTTCGTTCCCATTTTCCGTCAAGAAGGATAAGTTTATTTTCTTTGAGTGATTTTTTTACATCTATTATATTCTGATTGGATGAGCCACGGAAAAGCAGTGATAAATCCTTCTTTTCCTCTATAAATTTGCCGTCTACCAAAACATCAATCTGCGATAAAATATCCATTATTTTCTGATGTCTTTCGCCCTCTCCCGATAAAAAATCCTTTTCAAAATCAAATCCTGTATAGCACCAAATGTTTTTTTGAGGAAAGCGTTTCCGACATTCTTTAACTACTGCAAAAACGCCGTCAAGATTTTCATTTTCAAACGGCTCGCCGCCCAAGACGGTTAATCCGCTGATAAAATCCTTTTCCAGCGCGGACATAATTTCTTCCATTATATCCGACGTAAATTTTTTGCCGAAATTAAAATCCCACGCTTCTTTGTTAAAGCAGTTTTTGCAATGGTGACGGCAGCCGCTCACAAAAAGCGAAACTCTCACTCCGACACCGTTTGCAATATCGTTTTTCTTGATCGCCGCAACATTCACAATAAAAATTCCTTTCATAATTTTGGGCGCACATATTATGTACGCCCGAAAAATATTTTTAAAATTTGCTTGAAAATTTACAGATGCAAAACACGTTCTTTAATTTCCTGCGTTCTGCCCTGATTCCAGAATTGCGTTCCGATGTATCCGCAGGTGCGGCGTGCAACGTTAAGCTTGTTCTGGTCGGTGTTGTGGCAGTTGGGACATTCCCAAATAAGCTTGCCGTGTTCGTTTTCTTTTATCTCAATTTCGCCGTCATATCCGCAAACCTGGCAATAATCGGATTTTGTGTTAAGCTCGGCGTACATAATGTTGTTGTAGATAAATTTCATCACCGTAAGCACCGCTTCTAAATTGTTTTGCATATTGGGAACCTCAACGTATGAGATTGCTCCGCCCGGCGACAATGCCTGGAATTTTGATTCAAGCGCAAGCTTGTCAAAGGCGTCAATATTTTCCGAAACATGAACGTGATAGCTGTTTGTGATGTAATTTCTGTCTGTTACACCCTTTACAATGCCGAAACGTTTCTGCAAGCATTTTGCAAATTTATAAGTTGTGCTTTCAAGAGGCGTGCCGTAAATCGAATAGTCAATATTTTCTTCGGCTTTCCATTTTGCGGTGTATTCGTTGAGCTTTTTCATAATCTCAAGACCCAGCTCTTCGCCCTCTTTTTCGGTAAGCTTTTTATTTATCAGCGAGTAAACACATTCCCAAAGTCCCGCATAGCCGAGCGAAAGTGTAGAATATCCGCCGTGCAGATATTTATCGATAGTTTCTCCTTTTTTAAGACGGAGCAGAGCGCCGTGCTGCCAAAGAATTGGCGCGGCGTCCGAAACGGTGCCGGTAAGACGTTCGTGGCGCGCCTGAAGCGCTCTGTGGCAAAGCTCCATTCGCTCATCAAAAATTTTCCAGAACTTGTCCATATCCTTCTGCGCCGAAAGTCCTATGTCAACAAGGTTTACCGTTACTACGCCCTGATTAAATCTGCCGTAATATTTCGGCTTTCCGTTTTCGTCAACATACGGTGTGAGGAAGCTTCGGCAGCCCATACAGGTGTAGCAGTGACCTTCGCCGTTTTTGTCAATTTTGTTTTGAAGCATTATTTTTTCCGAAATATAATCGGGAACCATTCGTTTTGCAGTGCATTTTGCCGCAAGCTCGGTTAAATAGTAATACTTGCTGTCGGGGTGAATATTGTCCTCCTCCAAAACATAAATAAGCTTCGGAAAAGCCGGTGTAATCCAAACTCCTTTTTCGTTTTTAACGCCTTTGTAGCGCTGACGGAGCGTTTCTTCAATGATTAACGCAAGGTCATTTTTTTCCTGCTCGTTTTTCGCTTCGTTAAGGTACATAAACACCGTTACAAACGGAGCTTGTCCATTGGTGGTCATAAGTGTTACAACCTGATACTGAATCATCTGAACACCGTTTTTGACCTCTTCGCGAAGCCTTTTTTCAGTGATTTGCGAAATCTGTTCTTCGGTAACATTATCGTCAATTGATTTTAATTCCGCTTCAACCTGTTTTCTGATTTTTTTTCGGCTGATGTCCACAAACGGCGCAAGATGCGTAAGGCTTATGCTCTGACCGCCGTACTGGCAGGAGGCAACCTGCGCGATAATCTGTGTTGAAATGTTGCACGCGGTAGAAAAGCTGTGCGGTTTTTCGATAAGAGTACCGCTTATTACAGTGCCGTTTTGGAGCATATCCTCAAGATTTACCAGGTCGCAGTTGTGCATATGCTGAGCAAAATAATCTGCGTCGTGAAAATGAATA
>JALEIO010000112.1 GCA_022769845.1 Oscillospiraceae bacterium | reverse complement strand
GTAATGGTGTTAGCATTAAGTATGGTGATAAGTGTAATTTGCGCACCGAGCGTATTTGCTTTGAATGAAAAAGAGGTTACGCTTTTTGAAACCGATTTTGAAAATGAAGCAGTAGGCGCAGGCGCAAAGGTGTTAAACGGCATTAACACCATATCATCAGAAACAGCGGGAAATGTTGTTCAGGGAACAAGTGAGGGCAACAGCACAAAATATTTTGACACAAAAGGCGGTGCAAATCAACGTTTCAGAATGTGGTTTAACCAGCCTGTATCAAGCGGAACTATTGTAGCGGAATTTGATTTAAATGCAGGCGTGGGAAAAGCTGCGCTCGGTTTGGTATATGATGATTCTGTTGAAACTTACAAAAAATGGCCTTTCTTTTTATCACAAGGCAGTAGTAGCTATGAAATAAGAGGGTACTTAAAAGCAGAAGGAAACCCTCCTACTGATTTGTCAGCTACCGAAGGCGCACAGGCTTCATTTACAAAGTCGGCTGACGGCACAAGCTTAACTTTCAAACCTAATACTTGGCAGCATTACAAGGTTAAAATTAATCTTGACGAAGGAAAGCTTACCGCATATGTTGACGGCGTTGAGTCGGCAACCGTATCGGGTTATGAATATTTTAAAACGTCTCCCATCGGTGGCCTTGCTTTTTATATGAATAAAGCCGCGACTTTGGATGACAGTACAATGTTCGACAATATCAAAATTTATAAGGAATACGGCACATATTTGATTGAAAAAGATTTTGAGGATGGAAAAGTCGGCACAACTAAAGCAAGCGCAACGGTTACGGTTAATGACAACAGCCTTGTATATGAGGATAAAGATTTTAAATATACAAACGGCAGTAAAAAATATTTATCTTTCGGCACATCGGGAGATATGGTAAGATATATGTTTAATTCGATAAGCAAAGGAAAAATGTATGTTGAGTTTGATGTAAGAACCGGTTTTGGCGGAATAGGTATGGGGGTTTTTACAAAGGACGATACAAATTTCGGCGACTATCATAAGGCGGTTTTCAGCTCGGGAACGAAAAACTCAACGCCGGCGCGCGGACTTAAGGCATATACCACTATCGGCGCAAAGATTCATCCAAGCGGCAACGCAGGAAGTGAAACATATATAAAAGGATATCGTGCTTCGGGTGCAACGGTTGATATGGCGCTCGCAGAAAACAAATGGCAACACGCTAAATTAGAAATAGATATGGATAATGCGCGCACACGATTAACCATAGATGATACGCAGTCTGAATATATAACAGGATTTACATATCTTTCAGATATCATAGGCATTGGTTTTAAATGGTCGCCGTTTGGGATTAGTACAACTGCGACCGACGCACAAAAAGAAGCGTTTATTGACAACATTAAAGTTTACACAGTATCGGACGGTGTATCTTCAAGCCTTGCAAGCGGCGGGAACAAGATTAAGCTTACATTTAAGGACACTGTTGACAGCACATCTGTAAATAATATCGCGCTTTATAAAGCGGACGGAACAAAAGTTGACACTGCATTGCCTTCTGTTTCGGATGACAAAAAGACGGTTACAATTACGTCAGACAGCTTAACGGACGGCACAAAATATTTTGTTCTTTTAAACGGCGTAAAATATGAGGACGGTTATGCGGTATGCGAAACAAGAAAAGAATTTACACATCAAACCGGTGCATTTACCGTTGCAATAGACAATTTCACACCTTCGGCATACACGCAGGGAACAAAAATTGATGTAAATTACAATTTTACTGTAACAGATTTTTCAGAAAAAAATGTTGACCTTATAATTGCGGCGTACAACGGCGGTGAGCTTACAGAGGTTCAGATTACTCCCGCAACTGTAAATAAAACAGAAAACAAGGCTGCATCGTTAACCCTTACAAAAGACTGCGACGAAATAACAGCGTTCGTTTGGGAAAACACAAAGCTTATTCCGCTTGCTAAAAATGTAACAAAAACAAAATAAGAGGTGAGGCATTTGAAAAAAACATTCAGCATTGCTCTTTTAACAACACTTTTAATAAACATTTTTTCAGCCGTTTGCTATGCAGACGACAGCGATATTTTAAACAGAGATTTTGATAACGGTGACACTTCGAAAATTAACAAATCCGCAACCGTAACAATTGTTGACGGCGGTATGGGGGAGAGCTTAAAATGCCTCTCCTTCGGTTCAGCCGGAGATATGGCAAGATTTATGTTTTCGGATGACAATTCATATGTGGTAAACGGCGGAAAAATCTGCGCAGAATTTGACGTAAGAACCGGTTTTGGCGGAATAGGTATGGGGGTTTTTACAAAGGACGATACAAATTTCGGCAACTATCATAAGGCGGTTTTCAGCTCGGGAACGAAAAACTCAACGCCTGCGCGCGGACTTAAGGCATATACCACTATCGGCGCAAAGCAGCATCCAAACGGCAACGCAGGAAGTGAAAGCTACATAAAAGGCTACCGTGCTTCGGGCTCGGCGGTTGATATGTCGCTTGCGGAAAACAAATGGCAGCACGTCAAAGTGGAAATAGATATGGATAATGCGCGCACGCGATTAACCATAGATGATACGCAGTCTGAATATATAACAGGGTTTACATATCTTTCGGATATCATAGGCATTGGTTTTAAATGGTCGCCGGCGGGGCTTAATATGACAAATGCGACAGACGCGCAAAAAGAAGCTTATATTGACAATATCCGCATTTATTATCCTCCTGCCGAGGTTTCTAAAATTAGCCTTATCAAGGCAAACGGCAAGGAAAATTCGGATTTTTCAAAGGTATCGCCAAAGACAGCTTCGGTTAAAATAAGCTTTTCCGAAAGTATGAATTATGACAGCGTTTTGGGCGCAGTGTCGCTTTATGACGTTACAAACTCAAAAGATATAGCCATTACGGCAACCGAGCAGTCGGCAGACGGCAAGGAGATAACTTTTGCGATAGACGAAAAGGGATTGGCGGAAAATACAGAATACAAAATCACCGTAAGCGCGTGCGAAGCGTCAAACGGTACATTTACCGCCGAATACGAAAAATACTTTACAACTGTTGATTTGATTTCCGCTGAAAGAATTTCGTATTACAGTGCGGATTTTGAAAGCGATACGGTTGGTGAAACACCAAAAAATGTACTCGGTCAGGCGGACAGTTCAAAGAATTTTGCCGTTGTAAAGGAGTCGGACGGAAACAAATATATTTCTACACCCGGCAGAGTGCGTTTTCTTTTTAACGAAAGCGTTACAAGCGGCACTGTATCGGCAGAATTTGATGTAAACTTTACAAAGGGAGGCTCGGGTTTCGGTATTGTTTACAGTGCAACTCCCGCTGCATATTCAAAATGGCCGCTCGGATTTACCGGCGCAGGAAAAATTATTTATTACGACGCTTTAGGCGCCAATCCGACATCCGTTTTATCGGGGCACACCTTTAACCTTGAAAAAGAAAATTCAACCGAGCAGATGAGCTTTGACGTTAACAAATGGCAGCATATTAAGCTTTTGATGGATGTGGATAATAAAAAAATAACCGTATATGTTAACGACGAAAAATCATCTGAAACAAGTGAAATTCCATTTATTGCAGGCTCGAACGGGATTGGCGGAATTGTATTTTATTCTTCAAATGCTGCGGAAATTTTGCTGGATAACGTAAACGTTTACCGCACCGAAGCAGGTGTTCTCAAAACCGAAATTACAAATTCAAAAGGCGCTGTTTTATCAGACGATAAAATTCCGTCCTCGGCAAAAAATATTAGCATCACCTTTACAAATTCGGTTGCAGATGATGCGGATGTAAGCCTTGAAAGCAATTTGGGCAGTGAAAACGTTACAAAAACGTGGGACGGTTTAAACCGAACTCTTACACTTACGCCCAAAAAAGGCTATTTTGACAGCAACGCGGATTACACTCTTACTGTAAGAAGCGGATATACCGACGTTTTCGGTCAAATAAGCGAAGCCGATTACACATATTCGTTTAAAACCGATGAGGGCGGCTTTAATATTCTTGGGCTTAACCTTATAAAAAACGGCGTTGAAATTGCCGATTTAAACGGAGTAAGCGCAGGTGATAATATTGCGGCAAGTGTAAATTATGTTCTTACAAAACCGGAGCAAAAGAAAGACAATGTTATTCTTGCGGCGGTGTTTGAAAACGACGGACGGCTTGTGTATATGGCGAAAAAAGCGGTAAATCTCGATAAGCTCGGCAATAACGCATATACGCTTGATATGACACTTCCCGACGGCATAAGCTTTGATACAGCTTATGTATATTTGTGGGATTTACAAACGCGCGCACCGATAATTTTAAATGCGTTTTATACAAAATAATCAAAAAGGAAAGGTACATATATGCGCTATTTAAAAAAAGCAGTTTTAATAACTTTTGCGCTTTGTCTAACGTCTGCTTTTGCGTATGCAAGCGGCAGTGCGATATATTCGCCCGATTTGGCAACAAAGCTTTTTCTTGCCGATGAAAGCACATATTCCGTTAAGACGGTTTCGGGGCAAAACGCGTTTGTGCTGGATAATCAAACGGCGGCGTTTGACGTTGACGATAACCTTATATGCGGAAATAACGAGCGCAAAAGGGTAGATGTAAGCATTACATATTTTGATAACGGCGGCGGGCATTTTTATCTTACCTATGACAGTTTTTCCGGAAAAAAGGTTTTTACCGATTACGAGGAGCTTTACAGCACACAACAAATTATAACGCGTACCTTTACGCTTTATGATGCAAAATTTGCAAACGGACTTTCCAAAAGCTGCGATTTTACTGTTTCGGCGCCCAAATGCACAAGGTATAAACCGTTAAGCGTTTATAAGGTTGAGGTTAAAGTTTATGATGCTTCTTGCCCGATTATACTTTCGGCAGCTTCAAAATCAACAGGAAACATATTTTTTTACGGCGACACAAGAGCGTTTGAAGTATCGTTTGAAAATATGCTTGCAAATGACAAAAGCGTTAATGTAAAATATGAAATAACCGATGTTGACAACGTTGTTGTTTTGTCAGCGTGCGACACGTTTACAATTTTGGCAAATGCATCAAAAAGTATAAATTATCCTATAAATGTTCAAAGATACGGAGTTTATCATTTTAACGTTTACCTTACTGATGAAAGCGGAAACGATATTGGCACATACAGTTATGATTTTTCGATTTGTCCCAATGCAAATTACGAAAATTACGATTCGCATATCGGTGTTTGCCCGCATTTTAACTGGGGCAGAGAGTGCGAAAACGGAACATATATAATAAAAAATGCAGGTATCGACCATATCCGCGAGGGGTATAACTGGGCAACGTTTGAGCAGCAAAAAGGAGTATACAGAGAAACGCAGTCAATGACAAACTACCTTGACGCGGCGCAGAAATATAAAATTGATGTTCTTGCGCTTGCGGCATACGGCAACACGCTTTACAGCGAACAATCACGCGATATTCCAAATACTCCCGAGGCAAGGGCTGCGTTTGCGGAATATGTTTATCAAATGCTTTCAAAAAACAGAGGCAGAATTAAAGTTGTAGAGGTGTGGAACGAGCCTGATATTGAAAGCTTTAACTCAAACAGCGCTACTCCTGCCGACTGCGCATATCTTGTAAAAGAAGTGTATGACAGAATTCACACTGATTTTCCTGAGGTTGAAGTTGTAGCTTTTGCGCTTGCAAACGCGTATAATCAAACAGGCAGAGATTGGCTTGAAGAGGCGTTAAGCACTGATACCGACGGTGACGGCGAATATGATTTATACAAATACTGCGATGGAATTTCGGTGCATCATTATATCGGCGCCATTGAAAGAATATCGACCGACGGTGAAAGTTTGAAAGAGGTTTTGGGAAAATACGGGTTTAAGGATAAAAAGCTTTATCATACCGAGTTTGGCTATACTGAGGTTGTATCGTCGTACGGAAAATGGGTGCAGCGCGGTGAAGAGAAGCAGGCGGCGTTTTTGGCAAAATACGCGGCGGCGCTTCGGGCGTATAATGCAGGAGATGTATTCTACATTTACGATTTTTCAAACGATGGATTTGCTGAAAATCAATACGAGCAGAATTTCGGACTTGTTGAAAATTATCAGCATAGCGTTCCGTATGCGGCAAAGCCTGCGTTTATTGCGATTGCAAATTTAAACCGCGTTATCGGTAACTGCGAATTGGGAAGCGTTGTTCAAAACGACGGAAATCTTTCGGTATACAAGTTCGAAAACAAATTCGGCACAAAGAAAAGCTATGTGATGTTTGCCGAACAAACAAAGGTTGTATATAACTTTTCGGCAGAAGACGGAAATATTGTTTTTTACGATATGTACGGAAATAACATCTATCCCGAATCAGATTGCGGCGTTTATGAAATAGAGGTAGGCTCTGAACCTGTTTATGCGGTTGTTTACAAAGAAGAGGAGAAGGTGGAAACCTACCTTGAAAACGGGAAAATTACCGTAATCGGAAAATTTTCAAACGGCTTGGAGGAGGAATATGTTGCCGCAAAGGTGTATGATAAAGACGGCAAAATAGCGTATCTTAATCAGTTTGAACTGGACGACAGCAGAGAATTGAAATTCTCGTTCAGAGCAAATCCTAAAGAAGACTACGATATTTGGCTGGGTATGAAAAGCTTGTCAAAAATTTATAAAACAAATGCAGAGGGTAAAGGAATTGCCGTAATTTCTCTTGAAAAAAACGGCACTGCGATAGATACCTTCGGAAAGATAACCGAAGCAGAAACATTTACTCTTTGCGCCAGTATTTTTGACCGCGGATTAGATGATTTTGTTGTTGCGGCGGCAGGATATAAGGATAGCTCGCTAAACAGCGTGCGGATTATAAAAAAGAGTGATATGACATTAATATCTGACGGCAAATATACGCTTGATATTTCGTCGGATATGTTTGAAAACGCCGATACGGCAGGGTTTTACATTGTAAACTCCATAGATTCGATAATGCCGCTTGACAAGGGCATAAAGCTGAAAAAATAGGCGGAAAGGATATGTTGCTATGAAAAAAACAATTTTACATTTTGCACTGGCGCTTGTTTTGCTTTGCACTATTACGGCAGGTGCGGCAGGCGAAACCGAAATTTTCGCAGATAGCAAGGTCACGCTTTCGGGCAGTACCGATAAAAATGCCGCGGTTAGTATAACAGTGCTGAAAAAGGGCGTTACGCTTGAGGAATTTAACTTATCTTCAAATCCCGAAACGCTGTGCCTTTGTTACCGTCAGACGGTATCAGACGAAAAGGGAGCGTATTCGGTAAGCTTTGACATTGGAACTTTAAGCTCGGAATATGACGTTTATACAGGGGTGTCGGGCAAGGATAAACCCGAATACTCACTTTTAAAATATGTAAACAAGGACGAAAATGCGCTTGCTTTGACAAACCTTGCGGCGGCGTTTGACAGGGAAACCGACGAAGAAAAATATTCGGAATTTGAAAGCATTGTAAAGAACAAAATGTATGCGCTGGGGCTTAACTCTGATTTGATAGGTGCGGCAAACCTTGAAGCTGCGGCGAAAATTTTCTTTGCAAGCGTCAAAAAAGGTGACGTTACAACATATGAAACGGCGAAAACTGCTATTGACAAATCGGCGGCGATAAGCCTTTCAAACGAAGGAAAAATTACGGTTACAGGCATAAATACCGTAAAAAGTTTTTCACTTCCCGAAAGTGTTGGAAAATATTTGGAAAAATCGTATATAGATGATGAAACGCGCACCTTCATAGAAGAAAAAATTTCAAAACCGAGCAACAGTTTTGGCGAATTTGACAAATCTGCGGCTCAGGCTGTGGGACTTGGCGTTATATATTCTTCAGACGGCGCGGGCGGTGTGAAAAGCTATCTTACCGAAAATGCAAATCTTTTGAACATTGATTCTGCAAAGGTTACCGACTCTTTTGCAGAAAGCATTGTAGGAAAAAAATTCAATAAAATATCCGAAATCGGTCTTGACAGCTTCGTAGAAGAAGAAAAACCGATATATAGCGGTGGCAGCTCGTCATCGGGCGGAGGCAAGGTGTCGGGTTCGGCAATCGGAGGCATAATCCCGATAATCCCCGAGCCTATAGACAAAACAACCGATGCTTTTTCCGACCTTCAGGGATATGAATGGGCTCAAAATGCAATAAACGCACTTCGCGAAAAAGGCATTTTAAACGGAAAAGCAAACGGAATTTTTGCTCCTTCCGAACTTGTTCTCCGCGAGGAATTTTTGAAAATGATGCTTACTGCGGTTACATTTGAAGATTTAAGCGGCGCTATGTCATTTGAAGATGTAGGAAAGGACGACTGGTATTACGAATACGTCAAAAAAGCGTATATTGCCGGTATTGTAAACGGTGTTTCCGACAAAATCTTCGGAAGCGGCAGAGCTGTTTCCCGTCAGGATATGGCGGTTATGTGCTATAATGCACTTTTGAAAAAAGGCATAATAAACGGCGTGGGCGAGGTTAATTTGACCTTTGCCGATAAAGACAGCATTTCGTCATATGCACGTGAAGCGGTTTCATATCTTGGAAGCATCAAAATTGTAAACGGTGACGATACGGGACGCTTTAACCCCGAAAGCACTGCAACAAGAGCTGAGGCTGCGCAGATGATTTACAACGTAATCGCATACACGGAAAATAAGTAGCGCAAAAGGAGGATTTTGAACAATGAAAAGATTTATTTCGGTGCTTTTGTGCGCTGCAATGATGTTTTCGATTTTGCCGGCATTTTGTATTGCGGCGGACGGAAATGTTGAATTTGATAATAATATCAGCTTGCTTAAGCTTGTGGGAGTGGTTGATAAAACCGATTTTACCGATTCCGAGCTTCTTGCAAATGTAACGCGTGCGGATTTTTTGTATTACGTTTCAAAAATGCTCAAAATTGAGGAGCAGCCGAATGTTGAAGATGATTATTTTGCTGACCTTGAAGGACACTGGGTGCGAAAACTTGCGTGCCGTTTTGCGCAAATGGGAGTAATTTCGGTTGGCGATGACCGGCAATTTAAACCTGACGACAACATAAAAACAACCGAAGCGGCAAAAATTCTTACCTCGGTTCTCGGCTATGACGCTCTTGCAAAGGTGAGCGGCGGCTATCCGTCGGGATACCTTCTTATGATGTCGCGGCTTGGAATATTCCCGAACGGCACAGGCGAAAATCCCACTCTGGCGGAATGTTTGTATGCTTTTGCAAAATCACTTGAGGTGCCGTGCTATCAGCCGTCAAGCTTCAAAAATGACACTGTATATTATGAGCAGGACGATGAAAACACGCTTTTAAAGGTTTATCACGGCATAAAATATGATGAGGGTTATGTAATAAGCGTAGGCGGCGTTTCGCTTGAAGGCACAGGCGACGGGGACGGAATTATGCGCATAGGAAACGAAAAATATGTGCTCGATTCTTACATTGACTATCCTGAAAAATACCTTGGTCAAAACGTTAAGGTTTATTATGCCGAAAGCGGCAAAAACCGCACTGCAAAGCTTCTTTGCAAAACAGAGTCGGATACTTCGTTTGAAATAGACGCAAAGAATATTGATTATCTTGACAGTGACTACAAGCTTTACTATTACAAGGACGGCGATACCGGCAAAACCTATTCAAAAAATCTTGAACGCGGCATAAAGCTTTTGTATAACGGCGCGTACAAATCGGAAGGTATCCGCGATATGTTTGAAAAGCTTAAAAACGGCACGGTAAGGCTTATTGACGCGGATGGCAACGGCACATACGAATACGCATTTGTAAAGGATTATTCCGATTTTGTTGCAGGATATGCCGACAGTGATAATAAAATTATTTACGACAAGGTCGGCGGCGCTGAATACAATCTTGAAAAGTTTGACAAGTACGGCGTTTTTGACGATTCTTATATGCCGACAACACTTTCAAACGTTAAGGAAAACACAATTTTGTCGGTTGCGTTAAGTGAGGACAAAAAATCGTATATTGAGGTTATTTTGTCGAACAAAGCTGTTTCGGGCGATGCAAACGACATAAGAAACGACGGCGCGGATACATATATTACCGTAGACGGAAACGAATATAAAATAAGCTCGGAATATACTGACAACGGCATTTATGCAGGATTCAGCGGTACGTTTTACATAAACGCGTTCGGCGAAATTGCATATGCAAAAATGAATATGCAATCGGATTACACTTATGGCTACATCACTCACGGCGAAGAGGCGGCAGATGCAAATCCAAAGGCGGTACAGCTTGAAATTTTTGACGACACCGGCGTTTTAAAGATGCATAATATTTACGATAATATAATAATCAACGGCGAAAAATACAAAAAGGTGACTGATGTTTTAGCGCTTGATTGGGCAGTAAACAAAGTTATTCAGCCGCAGATGATACGCTTTAAAACGGACGGCGACGGCAAAATAACGCATATTGTCACATCTCATACAGGCGCTCAATATGACAGCGTAAAGGACGCGTTTATTGAAACAATTCCTGTTGACGACAGCTTGGCAAGTTCGGAGGTGCAGAGAATTTTTTCTTGTACGTCAAGCGTAAAGAGAGCGGGCACAAATCTTATTTTCAACAAAAATACAAAGCTGTTCTTTATACCGAAACTGTCTGATATCAAAGGCGAAAATTATGAGGAAACCGACTTTATAATCGGCGATTTTGCCGATATGGTGGTTGATACCGGAGTTGACGCGGTCGGATACCGTGCGGACAAAAACTCGGCTTATGAGGATGTTGTTGTATGTTACGGCAAGGGCAGCGGCGAGGCACACGACGATAACACCAACGTATTTTTGGTAAAAAGCATCACAAAGGCAACTGACAGCGAAGGCTTTGTATGCACAAAGCTTTACGGACTTCGCGGCGGCACGGAAACGTCATATTTTATTGCGGATAAATATGTTTCGGCTTTTGAAAGCTTAAAGCTTACCGAAGGTGACCTTTTATCGCTTCAGACTGACAACAACGGCAAAATAAGCGACGTTATTGTGCTTTACGATATAAGCCAGGGCGGCGAGCCTTTTGACCAGCAAAACACAAAATGGTATGACAAAAACAGATATATGAACAACTACAACAGCTTTTCGCAGAAATTTTCAATGTCATTTATGTATGCCGGATATAAGGACGGAAGCATTATAAAAGGTTTTTACGATATTTCCGGAGATTGCTATGACAGCAGTGAGGCGATAGATTCGTCCAACGTTAAGATAATGGTTGTTGACAACAGCAAAACCAAGGGAAACAAGGTTTATTTGGGTACTGCGGCTGATATAAAATGTGCGTCCGCAGTAGGAAATTTAAGCTGTTCAAAGGTGTTTGTGCATTACAGGTATTTGACCGTTAAGGATATTGTGGTTTATAAATAATGTATAAAAAAGTCAATAATTTATACAAAAAAACAAATTTGTATACTTGTTTTTTGATACTGTTTATGCTATAACATAAGCAGTATCAATATTTTTTGGGGTGATATTTATGGCAAACGAAATTTTCAATTTTAATGTAATTCCGTCGGTCGTGCCGGCAGATGAGGAAAGTGAAATAGTTATAGAGAGTCGCAGCGGAATATTCAAATTTTATGACGGTGTTGAGTATGATGTAAAATTTATTCCGACCGAGCAAAGCGATGTGCCTACGAATGAGGAAATAACGCTTTGCGGGTGGGATAAAAATCGAAAGACTTACTGCGTTAAAGCCGAAAACGGACGCTTAAAGCTTAAATACAAATTTTTCGGAGAGCAAAAGTGGCGTATAAATATAACCTCAACCGAAGAACGTTATGATAAATACGAGGCTGAAAACGGAATAATGCGCACAAATTCGCGCCGGAAATTTATTCACGCGCTCGAAAGAGGAATTACGGTTTCGATATATTCGCTTTTGCCTGATTTATACAGAAAAAATGTAAAAAAAGGTGATTTTCACATTCATACAATGATTTCGGACGGTACGGAAAGCCCTGAACGTACGGCGGCAAATTACCGAAAAGCAGGGTTTGACGTAATAGCTATGACCGAGCATAATATTTATTATTCATCAAAGGATGTTGAAAAAAAGCTTGATTTTATGAAGAATTATAAAATTATGTGCGGCGAAGAGGTTCACAACGGATACGGCGGGCTTATTCATATGGTGAATATCGGCAGCCGTTACAGTGTGAACGAGATTTATATAAACGAGCCTGACAGGGTGAAAAAAGAGGTTGAGGAGCTTAAAAAAAGCGTCAAAGTTCCTGACGGCTTGGATGAGCGTGAATATCTTTACAGGGTTTGGACATATAATGAAATTAAAAAAAGCGGTGGCTATGCAATATACCCGCATCCTTTCTGGACGGTAAAGGAGCATTATAATGTAGAAACAAAAATGAGCCGCGCAATTTTGCAAAACGGCTTATGCGACGCGTTTGAGCTGATGGGCGGCTGCACTCCCGATGAGAATAATTTACAGCACGCGCTTTATGAGGAAATGCTGCGAGGGGGCGTAAATATTCCGATTGTCGGTTCAAGCGACAGTCATTCGTCAATGCCGGGCGTAAATTGGTTTAATGAAACATTCACAATTTTATTTGCGGACGGCGATGATGTTTTGGGTGCGATTGACAGCGGATACAGCGTTGCGGTTGAGGCGGTCAAAAACGAGCATACGCGCATATACGGCGATTTTAGAATGATGAAATACGCGCAGTTCCTTTTGGAAAATTACTTTGCGCGCAGAGATGAGCTTTGCAAAGCCTCGGGACTTTTTGTTGAAAGGTATCTTGAGGGTGATGACTGCAAGGATATTATAATATCGTGCGAGGATAGAATTGAAAAGCTTGAAAAAGAGTTTTTCGGCAGAAGATAATGAAGATAATTAAGAGAATAAAAAATGCGAAGAAAATTTCTTCGCATTTTTTATAACATAGGAAATTGCTCGTTTTGAGTGAGCAATTTTGCTTGTTCAAAAAAAGCGTACCTTTTTGCCCCCAAGATTGGGGGTCAGGGGGGTTGATGCGTTTTAACGCTTTTTTATAACATAGGAAATTGCGCGCAAGAAGTACGCAATCAGCTTTTTTATTCCTCGTCTTTTTGCGGTTTAATCAAAATTTCAACTGTTGTGCCGTGCCCTAATGACGAAATGAATTTAAGCCCGTATTTTTCGCCGCAGGCAAGCTTTAAACGTTTATTAATATTGCTTATTCCGTATCCCGAATCGGATTTTTTCGTTTTTTTCGGCGTTATAAGCGGGTCAAAATCCATACCGCAGCCGTTATCGGTAATTATAAATTTTATATCGTTATTTTCCGTCAAAAATCCCTTGACGTGAATTTTTCCTCCGCTGCTCATTTTGTCAAAGCCGTGCTTTATTGCGTTTTCTACAATCGGCTGAAGTATTATTTTAACCATTTTAAGCTGCATAATATCGTCGCTTATGTCGTATGTAACCTCAAACTTATCGGGAAATCGCATATTTTGTATAACAAGATAGCTTTTAAGATGAGTAAGCTCTTTTTCAACCGTTATAACCTCCATACCGCCGTGCAGGGCAATTCTGAAAAAGTTTGCGAGCGCGTAGATAATTTTGTACGTTTCGGTATCGTTTTTCATAAGAAGAATCCACGAAATTGAGTCGAGCGTGTTGTAGATAAAATGCGGATTTATCTGTGCGGAAAGCGCGTTTAATTCGGCAATTCGCTGTTTTTCCTTTTCGTCCTTAATGTTTTCGATAAGTATGTTTATTTTCCGCGTCATATTTTTAAACACGTTTTCAAGCTCTTGTATTTCGTAAAGCTTGAACATCGGACGGTATTCTGTGGGCGATTTTTCAAACATATACATATTTTTTATTAAAACTTCAATCTCAAAAAGCAGTTTTTTTGATACCAAAACCGAAAACGGAATACTTAAAAGAATCGCCGCAAAAAGAAGTATTATAAAAAACGTGTTTAGAGCTTTAAGCATTTTGTCAAAAATACTTTTTGACGTTATGCTGACAATTTCAAGGCCGTCTATAATATTGTTGGTGTCCACGCTTCGCCTGCTCATAAGATAATGTTTGCCGATTTCGGCACTGCCGTCTTCAAAAATCTCCTCTCCGACAAACAGATTGGAACCTATAAGACCTTTGTCGCGGTGAGACAAAATTTTTCCGTCGTGCATAATAAACACATATCCGCCGTCCGAGGCATAGGTTTGATACATTGCCTCGAGTGCGCTTTCGGGAACGTACATAACAAGATACCCTGCAATGTAGCCTGTGTTGTAATTGCGCATTTTAAGACCTACCGAAAAATAGTATTTTCCGTTATATTCGTAGCCTTGCGACATATACAGTTTGCCCGATTCCACCGTCTTTTCAATGCTGTCAATATCGTTTAAAGCAATATTTTCGGGAATATCGCAAAAATGATAGGTTTCTCTTTCTTTGTCAATAATGCTTATTCCCGATACGAGATTGTTGTTTTTTAGGTATCCCGAAATATTGTCGGAAAGCTGCGTATATTTTTCACTGTGTGAAAGATTTTTATTAAACAGCGTCACATAAAGGCTGTTTTTAGTGGTAAAATAAAGCGACTGCACGTTAATTCTGTATATAAACGACGAAATATTGTCGGAAAATTCCGATTCAATCGAGCCGACGTAATTTGAAATATAGCGCTGCATAACATAGCTTGAAATGTAGTTTTTGGACACGCTGAAAACAAGTATTGACGGCATGAGTGTAAAAATCAATACAATAACGATTAGAAGTATTCGATATGAAAAAAGGCGTAAAAATTTTTGCTTTAAATTCTTGATAATTCTCACTCCCTGATAGGCGTACGGAACTTAAATTATTTTCTCAATTTCAAAATTAAGCCATATCGGGTTTTTCCTTTTTATGCTTAAATTCGCGGTAAAGATTGCTGAAATATTTTGCGTCGGAATATCCCACAAGGCTTGCCGCTTCAGAAATTTTATAATTTCCCGTTTCAATAAGAATGTCTGCTTTTCTCATACGGTACATTGTAAGATAGTCGTTAAAGGTCATATTCGTTTCCTGTTTAAAGCAGCGCGAAAGGTGGCGAGTGCTTACAAAAAGAGCGTCCGCAACCGAGCGCAGTGTGATGTGCGTGTCGTACTTGTCGTGAATCATTTCAATAGTTTTTTTCACCAAAACGTTGTTTGTTTCAATCAAAAACGCATTGCTGTGATTTTCTATGCTGTCAATAATTTCGTTTATCCAATTTTGAATATCCACCATAAGTTCAATCTGCCCAAGCTCCAAAATCGGCTTTACTATGCGCCCGAAAACCAAAATCATAGAGTCGGAATCGGGCACGAAGGTTTTTATTATCAGTATTGCCGTTTCGGCAACCGTGCTTTGTACCGATGAAATAGGTATGTTTATGCGCTTTATAACGTCTGAAAAATATTCGTTCAAAATATCGTGAGCCTTTTTAAAATCGTCCGATTTAATTGCCGAAATTATTAAATTTGAATTGATTGTCGGTTCGCTGTTTTTGTTTGCGCGGTACAAAATATAGTCGATAATGCGGTTGTTGCCCATAATGGCTTTTTGCGCCAGCACCTTGTTGCATTGCTCGTATGAACGAAAAAGCATATTTGCGCGCCTGAAAATTCCGCTTATGCCGATTGTTACGGTAAAGCCTGTTTGCTTGCTGAAGTTTGTAAGAATGTTGTTAAGCGTTTTTATTGCCTCGTCATAGCAGTATTCGTCCTTAACCGATATAACAAGCGCGTATTTTAAATTATCCACAAAGCATTTGATAATGTGGTTTTCGCTTATGCTTACCTCGTAGTCGATTATCTCGGTAAGCGACAAAAATACTTTTGTTTTTTCGTCGGTAAGCCCGCTTTTGCGGTCAATTGAAATTATTGCCGTCATATAGTTTCCGTCGGGAAATTTATACTGCGGATTGCTTTGCATAACTTCATTATAATCCGCGCCGTTTAGAAGCTTTAACGTGATTTTTTCCTCCAAAAGCGTGTTGTATGCCTTAACCTCGTTTTTGGTTTGGCGCTCTGAAAGAATTTTCTCGCGCACTTCGTCCATAACCTTGTAGAGCTTGTCAATGTCAACCGGCTTTAAAAGGTACGAATACGCGTTTGCCGCCATTGCCTCCTGAATATACGAGAAATCGTCGTAGCCGCTTATAACAATGATTTTGCAGTCGGTTTTGCGTTTTTTGAGCTCCTGCAAAAGATAAATTCCGTCGGAGGATGCCATTCGTATATCGGTAATTACCACATCGGGCGAAAGAGAGGCAATTTTTTCAATCGCTTCCGCACCGTTTGACGCTTCGCCTGCAATTTCAAAGCCTACGCTCTGCCAGTTTATAATTTTTTTAAGACCTTGCCTTATTATCACTTCGTCATCGACCAACATCACTTTAAGCATATGTAAACCTCGCTTTTAGCAGTAATTTTGCATTTTTATCCGTATTTTTTCAAACTGCGACGATATGTTTTTTGAGAAAAGACTAACAGCAAAATATGCCAGAATTAAAGTTACGCAGAAAATAAAAGTATAAATCAGCGCAAGAGATGAGGTGTAGTCCTTTAAAACACTTATGTCATCTTTTATGTAGAACGAAAAGCCCGTGTTTTGAATGCTGAATTTTGACAAAACCGAATATTTGCCGTTTTTTGTATATTCTCCGTTTTTTACATATTCAAATGAGCGAACAATACTTGATTTTTTGTTAAGCGGTATATTTGTAATCCGGCACAGCTCTTCGCTGTTTTTTGTTTTCAACAATACCGCAGTGTGATTTGCAAATTCATTTTTGCTCATAAAATAGTCTGAAATATATTGAGCGTCTACCTGAAAAATAATGTAAATAAAATCTTCTCCGAAGGGAATTTTTCTCACCAAAAGAAGAAAATCGTCCTTGCCAAAATTGCTTTCGGCAATGTTCCAGCCAACGCCGTTTTGGTCAAACTCTATGTTTACCGCTTGTTCGTAGTCTATATTTCTTATGCCCGGCACAGCATTGTCAAGGGGAATGTGATAGTACAAAATTTCTTTATTTCTGTAAACGACAAAAGAAGTAAAATACGGGCTGCTTGTGCCGTAAGACGCAAGAGCGCCGATATATGAAGAATCGTGCGACTTGTAATACTGCGGATTGTCGAGGTTTAAATCAGCGATAATAATTCTGCTTGTTTCTTCAATGTTTTTTATTGCCTCCACAGCGTTTCTTGACTGCTGCTTTGCAATTCCGACAGATTTTTCAATATAGTCATCAGTAAGAATTTTTGTAAATACGCTGTATGAGGTAAGAGCCATAAAACTGATAAACAGTGCGATGAACAAAATCGTATATATTTTTATACG
>JALEIO010000221.1 GCA_022769845.1 Oscillospiraceae bacterium | reverse complement strand
AAGCGCAGAATTTTAATTCCGCGGCTTATATCGTTTTCGTATTCTGCCTGCATTTTTTCAAGTATAATCTCGGCGCTTTTTCTGTCAAGCTCCAAAGCCTCGCAAATTCTTTCAATAGGCACAGAATCGCCCATTGCAAACAGAATGCTTTCTATCACCGCTTTTATCTTTTGTTCATCCATATTTTAACCTCTATAAGTAATTGTTGTCAATTTCTTCGGTGTTTATATCAATTTTTGTGCGTTCAATATAAATTTCTCCGTCTTTGTCGTACGCTTCAAAAACTCCCGAACGCATAAGCTCAAGTATGGCAAGAAACGCTGAAACCGCTTCACTGCGGCTTTCTACGTTTTCAAACATTTTAAAAAAAGAAACGCTTTCGCCCTTTTTAATGCGGCTTAAATAATAAGCTGTTTTATCCTCAACACTTATTGTGACGTGTGCGACAATTCCTTCAAATTTTTCCTTCGGAGGCGGCATTTTTCGTTCGGTTTTTTCAATTACCGTCATAAACGCTTCGGTAAGCTTTTCTATATCAATATGCTCAATTCTTTTTGGTTTGTTTTCTTTTTCGGGAAGAGTAGGCGGTTTGTAAAATGAAAGATAACCTTGATACTGCATTTTTTCAAGTTTTTCCTTCGCTTTTTTGATTTTTTCATATTCCACAAGCCTGTCCGCCAAATCGCGCCGTGGGTCTTCCTCGTCTTCGTCGTGCTTTGGAAGCAGCATTTTTGATTTAATATACAAAAGCTCGGATGCCATATACAAAAATTCCGACGAAATTTCCAAATCAAACTGTTCCATTTTGTCAAGATATTCAAGATACTGATTTGTGATTTCGACAATCGGGATGTCATAAACGCTGACTTTATTTTTCTTTATAAGATGAAGCAGCAAATCCAAAGGGCCTTCAAAGGTTTGCAGCTTGAAGGATAGCTTATCGTCCACAAAATTCTCCTAAATAAAATTAACAATTTTGAAAATCGGCTGTAAAATAAGATTTGTCAAAAAGTTTAAAATAGGGTCGAGTATGCCGGTATAAATTATAAGCAGCAATACAAGAAACGAATAACGTTCGTATCTGTAAAATTTATATTTAATCCTGCCCGGCAGAAATTCCGTAAGCACACGCGAGCCGTCCAGCGGCGGAATGGGGATGAGATTAAAAATCATAAGTCCCACGTTGATAATTATGCAGTAGTAAAGCATAACTGTCAAAACGTTCAAGCCTTTTAATGAGGTTACGTTTGAAAACAGTGCCGCAAAGCCTGTAAATTTGCCGACAATACCTAAAAGAACTGCGCTGATTATAGCCATTGCAAGATTTGATACAGGCCCTGCAAGGCTTACTAAAATTACACCTTTTTTTCTGTCTTTAAAATTATCGGGATTAATGGGAACCGGTTTTGCCCACCCGAAATGGAAAAAAAGCATACACAAAAAGCCTATAAGGTCAAAATGCGCAAGCGGATTAAGCGACAGTCTGCCGCTGTATTTTGCAGTAGGGTCGCCCATTTTATATGCTGCATAGCCATGCGCGGTTTCGTGAACGCTTATTGCAAGAAGAACCGCAGGCAATGTTAAAATTAAATTTAAAAATCTGTATAATAAGTTGTTAAACAATAATCGCACCTCCGAAATGCTATATTTAGTTAATTATACACTATTTTTTTGAAAATTACAAGTGTTTGGACAAAAATCGCATTGACATTTTACAAAAATTTGGTATAATTTAATTATCAAATTTATGAAATGAGGACGAAAAAATGTTAAAGCATATTATATTTTGGAAATTAAACGACAAATCGAAGGCAGATGAGATTGCCGCCGACTTAAATTCGCGTTTTAAATCGCTTTTGGGCAAGGTGGACGGACTTGTTGAGGCTGAAGTCGGCAAAAACGTCAACGGCGGCGATTTTGACCTTACCTTATACACCGTTTTTGAAAATTCCGAGGACGAAAAAGCATATCAGACAAATCCACTGCACCTTGAAATAAAGAAGGTTGTTCACTCGGTTGTATGCGACAGAATTTGCATTGATTATATTGTTTAAAATTTTCAAAACTGAATAAAATGTATAAAATCTTCCAATAATATTAAAAAATATTGGGAGATTTTTATTTTGAAAAATATATTTTTATACACTCCGCCGATTAAAAAAGAAGAGTTTGAGCTAAAAAGGGCAGACGAAAATACCAAAACCAATCCGACAATGGAAAAGGTGAGCAGAAAAATAGGTGAAAATAAGCGTTATGTTGAGGAGGCTTTTTCCCTTCCCGAAAACGCTGATATTGTTGTGCGGGATTTTAAAATTTATATCGGCACAAAAGCATATGACGCGTTTTTTGTGATATGCGATGGGCTTGCCGACGGCGACAGCGTAAACGAATGTGTGCTAAAGCCGTTTATGTATCTTAAAAACAGCATTGTGCCAAAAAATGAGCCGATTGAAAAAATTATCACCGAAGCGCTTTTGCCGCAAAATCAAATAAATGTGATGAAAGAAATAAAACCGATTTGCGACGAAGTGAATTTTGGCTTATGCGCACTTTTTGTTGATACCATGGAAGTAGGCTTGTCCATTGATTTAAAGGGGTGGGATCACAGAGGAGTTGACACCCCGCAGAATGAAAAGGTAATTTTAGGACCGCACGAAGGCTTTAACGAAATGCTTCGCACAAATACAGGTCTTATCCGCAAAACCGTTAAAAATTCAAACCTTGTTATGGAAAGTGTTAAGCTTGGCAAAATGAGCCGTACATCTGCTTCGATTGCCTATATAAAGGGCGTTACCAACAAAAATTTAGTGGACGAGGTTAAATTCAGATGCGAGAATATCAACGTGGACTACATTTTTACATCATTGGATTTGGAGCAGTATATTGAGGATAATTCGTTTGTTCCGGTTCCCCAGATTTTTGCCACAGAGCGTCCCGACAGGGTTTGCAAGGCGCTGGTGCAGGGGAGGGTTGCCATTGTTGTGAGCGGCAGCCCGAATGTGCTTGTTGTGCCTGCAACGCTTCTTGATTTCACCAAAACAGCCGAGGATGAGTATTTGCGCTATCCGTTTGCCGTTATGATTAGAATAATTCGTATACTTGCGATGTTTCTGACACTTTTTTCTTCGGCGCTTTTTATTGCAATCACAAATTATCACCAGGATTTAATTCTTACCGATATACTTTTTTCGCTCGAATATGCGCGGCATCTTGTACCGTTTCCGTCTGTTATTGAAATAATTTTAATGGAACTTTCGTTTGAGCTTATCAAGGAAGCGGGCGTAAGAGTGCCCGACCCGATAGGACAGACGCTCGGTATTGTCGGCGGTCTTATACTCGGTCAGGCTGCTGTGGAGGCAAATATTGTAAGCCCGATTGCAATAATTATTGTGTCCATTACGGGGCTTTGCTCATTTATAATTCCGAGCTATTCCTTTGCTTTTTCCTTCAGACTTTTGAGATTTGCCTATATATTAGGTGCAGCCATCGGCGGATTTTTGGGAATATTAACGGTTCTTTTTGTAAATCTGTCAGTGCTGTTTTCGCTAAAATCCTTCGGTGTAAATTACACCTCGCCAATCGCGCCGAAAAACACCAAAAATATTTTTGCGTCGCTGTTTGTAGTGCCGCTGTGGAAAAAGGAGCGGCGGCCTGATTATTTAAAACCCGAAAACAGCTTTAAACAGGCAAAAATAAGCCGCGAATGGAAATATAAGAAAAGATAAGTTCGATTTTTTCGGACGGAAAGGCAAAAAAATGAAAGTTACATCAAAAGACGCAGCAAGGCTTATTGCAATAATGATAGTGTCGAAAATTTTATTTTCGGACATAAATATTTTTGTTAAACATTCAGGAACGGCGGCGTATATTGAAGCGGCGGTGAGCGCGGTTGCCAGCATTGCGGTTTTTCTTGTCATATCGTTTTTCTATCGAAAAATCGGCTGTCCCGATATATTTGATTCGCTGGAATTTTCATTTGGAAAGGTTTTGAAAAGTATAATCGGGACACTGCTTCTTATACTGTCGATTGTTTATACTGCGCTTGTTTTAAAATTATATACCGACGCGATAATTACAATAGCATACCCTAATTCACATTCTTTTTACGTTATGGCGTTTATTGTAATAACAATGCTTTTTACTGCATATAACGGCGTTGATACGGTTACAAAATTCTGTTCGGTATGCCTTGTTTCAATGATATTTCTGCTTATTGTGCTGTATGCTCTGTCGCTTAAAAGCGCAGATGTTTCAAACCTTTTTCCAATATTCGGCGGCGGTGCGAAAAGTATAATTTTAGGTGCAAAAAATATTTATATGTATAACGAGATTTTGTTTTTGTTTTTTCTTGCGGGCTATCTTGAAAAAAAAGAGGAGGCTGCCAAGGCTGGAATGTGGGCAATTATAACAGCATCAGTGGTAATAATAATTTCGGTGTTTGTTTATACCCTCTGTGTTCCGTATCCTGCATCAAAAATGTTTAATATGCCGCTTTTGCAGCTTGCCTCATCCACCGATCTCGACGTTTTTTTTCAGCGCACAGAAGGGATATTTTTTATTTTGTGGATTTATTCTTCGTTTTTATATCTCGGCACCGGCTTTTATTTTTCGCTTTATACCTTTAAAAAAACTTATTCCTCTACTGATTTTAAAGCGCTAATACCATCGTTTGCCGTAATCGTAATTTTTATTACGATGTTTTTTGAAAACAGCCTGACAATCTCCCGTTATTACAATGTTTTGTCGGCGGTGCTGGCTTTTTTTTCGTTTGCAGTGCCTCTTGCAAGCTTTGTCACAGAGTATTTTAAAAGGAGGAGGAAAAATGCTTAAAAAGGCGGTTTTGATTTTTCTTTCGCTTATTATGCTCACTTCCTGCGCTGACCGCAAAGAGATTGATGATTACGCATATGTCATTGCAATGGGCATTGACAAGGCGGCAGATGGAAAATATAAATTTACAGTATCGCTTGCAAACGTTAATTCAATCGGTGAAACAAAGGAGAGTGAGGGCGGCAATATGTCGAGCGTTTCGGCGGCGGCAACCGATTTTTACACCGCGCTGGATATTATCAACAATAACGTCAGCAAGAAAATCAATCTGTCGCACACAAAGCTTATTGTTTTTTCGGCGGCTGTTGCGAGAGACGGTATTAAGAATTTTACCGATTCGTTTGTGCGTGAGCTTAAAATTCGCCCCGGGACTATTATTGCCGTCAGCGAAAATTGTGAGGATTACCTTAAAAATTTAAATCCTATGTTGGAGATAAATCCCGAAAAGTATTTTAAGGAAATTTTTGAAACCGATAACACAAATTATTCGGTGCGCTCGTATCTTTCGGATTTTTTCTATTCTACAAACGGAGCGGACAAAACAATGGTTCTTCCTGTTCTCGGCATTATGGGCAAAGATGCGGAAAACAAAAGCGAGAATGAAGAAATTTTTAATTACGGCGAAAATGATTTTGCTGTCGATAAAGTTCCCATTAACGCTAAAAATAAAGCTATGATTTCGGGCACGGCATATTTTTCGGGCGATAAAATGATTGCTCAAGGCACTCTGCGTGAAAATATTTTTCATTTACTGATTACAAAATCTGCAAAAAAAACCGCGTATGCGGCAAAGTATAATGACGATATTTTGTCGGTGTCGCTTTCGAAATTTAAAGAGCCGCAAATTAAGGTGCAATGCGGCGATTATCCAAAAATAAGCGTAAAGCTCTTTGTGGACTGTGAGGCGGTTTATCTGCCGGATGATGTGTCGGAAAAGCTTGGAAAGGACGGGCTTGAAAAATTTATCGCTGATGATTTAAAGTTTAATTTAACATCATATTTGTCAAAAACAGCGTCATATCTTAACACCGATACCGAGAATTTTTCAAGATATGCAAAACGTACATTTTTGACTCAAAAGGCGTGGAATGAATACGGTTGGGCGAATAAATATAAAAATTCATCATTTGATGTTTCAGTTGATGTAAACATTGTGCGTTTCGGCATTTTAAAGGACAAAGGAGCGTGATGATTTGTGAGTAAATTTGTTTTTGCACTGATTATAATTTTGACTGTAATTTACACGGCAAGTTATGCCGTTTTTGAGGCAAAAAACAAAAATTATCTGTCGTGCGCAGCAACCTTTGCCGTTTGCATATTCGAAGTCGCACTGCCTGTTGTGATGATTTTAATGAAGTGAAGGTATGGCGAAATAAATAATTTGGCGCGTTTGAAATTAATTTATCCGTAAAAACGGTTAGCTTAATAAAAGTTATTTTGAGAATGTCAGGCAAATAAAAGCATAAAAATAACCCCCGAAGAGCTATTATATCTCTTTTCGGGGGTTATATTGTGCTTTTTAGTACATTCCCATACCGGGAGCGCCCATGCCTGCACCGCCTGCAGCAGCTGCAGCATTAGCATTCGGGTCTTCTTTATCTGCAACAAGGCTTTCGGTTGTAAGAACCATACTTGCAACGCTTGCCGCGTTCTGCAGTGCGCTTCTTGTAACCTTTGTCGGGTCAACGATACCAACCGAAACCATATCAACATATTCTTCGGTAAGGAAGTTGAAGCCAATGCCTTTTTCGCTGTTTTTGATCTTGTCGATGATTACCGAGCCTTCAAGACCGGCATTTGCGGCAATCTGTTTAACAGGCTCTTCCAAGGCTTTCAAAACAATTCTGACACCTGTCTTTTCGTCGCCTTCAACAGTGTCGATAAGCTTTTCTATGCTTTCGAGCGAGTTGATGTAGCTTGTGCCGCCGCCTGCTACAATACCTTCTTCAACAGCTGCTTTTGTAGCCGCCAAAGCGTCTTCAATACGAAGCTTTAATTCTTTCATTTCTGTTTCTGTTGCAGCGCCGACTTTGATAACGGCAACACCGCCTGAAAGCTTTGCAAGTCTTTCCTGAAGTTTTTCTTTGTCAAATTCAGAGGTAGACTCTTCAAGCTGACTTCTTATCTGCGAAACTCTTGCTTTGATGTCATCTTTGCTTCCGCCGCCGTCAACAATTATTGTGTTTTCTTTCTGAACCTTAACCTGTTTTGCTGTTCCGAGCATATCGAGCGTTGCTTCTTTAAGGTCAAATCCGAGCTCATCTGAAATAACCTCGCCGCCTGTCAAAATTGCAATATCGCGGAGCATTTCTTTTCTTCTGTCGCCAAATCCCGGAGCTTTAACTGCTATGCAGGTAAATGTGCCGCGGAGTTTGTTAACAACCAAGGTTGCAAGCGCTTCGCCTTCAATATCTTCTGCGATTATGAGAAGCTTTTTGCCCTGCTGAACGATTTTTTCCAAAATAGGAAGGATTTCTTGAATATTAGAAATTTTCTTGTCTGTGATAAGGATGTACGGATCGTCCAAAATAGCTTCCATTTTGTCGGTATCTGTTACCATATAAGGCGAAATGTAGCCGCGGTCGAACTGCATACCTTCTACAACTTCGCTGTAAGTAGATGCTGTTTTTGATTCTTCAACAGTGATAACACCATCATTTGTAACCTTTTCCATAGCGTCTGCAATAAGGTTGCCGATTGTTTCGTCAGCCGAAGAAACCGATGCAACACGAGCAATATCGTCTTTGCCCGAAACCTTGTGGCTGTTGGCAACGATATATTCAACCGCTGTGTCAACAGCTTTTTGAATACCTTTTTTAACAATCATCGGGTTTGCACCTGCAGCAACGTTTTTAAGACCTTCTCTTATAAGAGCCTGTGCCAAAAGCGTAGCTGTGGTTGTGCCGTCACCGGCAATATCGTTTGTTTTTGTTGCAACCTCTTTAACAAGCTGTGCGCCCATATTTTCAAACGGATCGGAAAGCTCAATTTCCTTTGCGATTGTCACACCGTCGTTTGTGATAAGGGGAGAACCGAACTTTTTGTCAAGAACAACGTTTCTTCCTTTAGGACCAAGTGTGATTTTAACTGTATTTGCAAGCTGGTCAATACCTGCCTGAAGAGCTTTTCTTGCTTCTTCGCCGTATTTTATCTGTTTAGCCATAATAAATTATGCTCCTTTTATTCTATTTTTCGTGTTTCTCAAATTTTATATTTATTTTGCAGATTATTATTCAACTACTGCAAGAAGATCACTTTCATGAGCAATAACGTAATCTTCGCCTTCAAGTTTAACTGCTGTTCCTGCGTGTTTGTAAAGGAGAACAGTTGAATTTTCTTTAACTGAAACAGGGATTACGTTTCCTTCTGCTGAAACTCTTCCGCTGCCGACAGCAACAACCTTGCCATAAACAGGATCACTGTCTGCTGATGTACCCGGTAAGAAAATACCGCCTTCTGATTTCTTTTCAACTTTTTCAAGTTTGATTAAAACTCTGTCTGCCAATGGTTTGATATTCATTTGTTATTCCTCCTGATTTTGTTTTTAGCACTCCAACTCTCTGAGTGCTAATTTATATTTTACCATCTTGAAAAAAAAAATCAAGTCTTTTTTGCGTATTCTATCAAAGTTTGTATAGTTTACCAATTATTGCCTATGACATGCTTATTGATTTGGTATATTTTTATATTTTTTAATAGTCAAATAAGAAATTATAAAATAATGTGCATTTTTTTCAAGTGGTCGTGTTAGTAAAATTTTTTTAATATCAAATTCATAAGTTTAATTTTAGTTAAAAAAATATAGTGTGAAAATTCACAAACAACCTGTTTGTATATGATATAATAAACTTATATAAATTATTGCATTTAATTTGCAGTAATAATGATGAAAATTATTTATAATTAAGGAGTATATAAAATGGCAATCGAAAAAGTTTTAATCGTTGATGATGATCAGAATATCTGTGATTTATTAAGAATCTATCTCGAAAAAGAAGGCTACAGCGTAATTCTTTCATATGATGGTCAGGAAGCACTTGTAAAATTCAATGCACTCAAGCCTGATATTGTTCTTCTTGATGTTATGCTCCCAAGCCTTGACGGCTGGCAGGTCTGCCGTGAAATCCGTAAGAAGTCAGACGTTCCGATAATAATGATAACAGCAAAGAGCGAAACATTCGACAAGGTTCTCGGTCTTGAACTCGGTGCAGATGACTATATCGTAAAGCCGCTTGACACACTTGAAGTTGTCGCAAGAATAAAGGCAGTTGCAAGACGTGTCGGCAAAACATCAAAAGAAGTCGTTGTAAAGGAAGTTAAATACGATAAGCTTTCAGTTAATATGACAAGATATGAACTTAGAATTGACGGCAAAATCGTTGATACACCTCCTAAGGAACTTGAACTTCTCTTCTATCTTGCATCAAATCCAAACAGAGTTTACACACGTGACCAGCTTCTTGATGAAGTATGGGGATTTGAATACTATGGCGATTCAAGAACAATAGATGTTCATATTAAAAGACTTCGTGAAAAGCTTGAAGGTGTTTCAGACAAATGGGCACTTAAAACAGTTTGGGGCGTAGGCTATAAGTTTGAATCAGATGAAGCCGAATAATGGTGCATCAAAAAACGATGCAGGCAGTGTAAATACTGATACGAAAACTGATACAGCAAAAGAAAATCCGTCAGCAATGACAGATACAGAAAAAGATGGCGGAAACGGTATAACCTTTCCGTCATCATTCAAATCATTCAGCGACAAAAGACGAATAGTTATAATTGTTTTTACTGTTATAATGGGACTTTTTGTTCTGCTTTTTTCTATTGATATAACAGCAATAGCACTATATCGTGCGGAAGATGTCAGACTTGTTAATGCAGTCTGTGACAACGCAGTAGAAAAAATGCAGTCAGCGGTTGGTGAATCCTATGACTTTTCTGTTTTAAACAGCTATGCCAACGATTATATGGACGGCTTTTCGCAGATACAAAACATTCAGTTTTTTCTTTGCAACAGCAGAGGAAGCTGCATAATGTGTTCTGAGAATTACAAAGAAGGCATAGAAAATATTAGTCTAACGGAAGCACAGCGTGATGCCATAAAAGAGTCGGGAACATTTAATCCTGTAACACTTGGAATAAAACAATACTCAACAATAACTCTCTCTCACGGAAAATATTTTTCTGTTGAAACAAAGGGAATAGAAGAAGATTATTATATACTTGTTGTTTTCCCTGACAGAAATTTTGAGTTGTTTGCATTCCATCTTGTGGGAATATCCGCACTTATTTTTATTCTTATTATTGCGGTAATAGTTGTTGTTCTTGTTGTTCAGTACAAAAATTATGTAGGATATTTTACTGTTTATTCGGAAGTTGTGCAGCGTTATGCAAGAGATGATTTCACTGTTAAAATGCCTGTTCCGGCACATACAAAATCTGATTATTTCATTCAGATGATAGAAGCCACAAACGAACTTGCAGTTAATATTGAAACAAGCGAGGAACGCAGAAAACAGTTTATTTCAAATGTTTCGCACGAACTTCGTACGCCTATGACATCAATATGCGGTTTTGTTGACGGAATACTTGATGGAACAATACCGAAAAATGAGCATAGAAAATATCTCACAATAGTTTCTCAGGAAACAAGACGACTTAAAAATATGATACAGTCTATGCTGAATCTTACAAGAATAGAATCAGGTACGCTTCAGCTGCCAAAAGCAGAATTTAATTTGACAGATGTTGCACTCAGAACGCTTTTCCTGTTTGAAAATCAGATAAGAGAAAAAGATGTTGAAGTTGAGTGTAATGTTGATGAAACGTTTAAAATAAACGGAAACAAAGACTATATACAGCAGGTTATTTATAATCTTGTTGAAAATGCCGTTAAGTTTGTCAATGAAAATGGAACTATTACACTTTCTATAGATAAAAGTGCTGAAGATTCTGAATTTGTTGATATTAAAATTAAAAATACGGGTGAGGGTCTTTCATCTGATGAAATACCTAAAATCTTCGACAGATTTTATAAGACTGATCGTTCAAGAAGCAAAGACAAAACGGGTCTTGGTCTTGGACTTACAATATGCAGAAGAATAGTATATTTACATGGTGGAACCATAATGGTAAGAAGCAAAGAGGGAGAATATACAGAGTTTACTGTTCACCTTCCTTTTAGCGGACTTGCTGCAAAAGTTTTAGATGAATCTAAAGGTTAAACTGTGAAAGGAGCATATGCCACAAGCTTTTATCGGTTTGTGGCAATGTTTGTTATTATGAATAAAAAAAATAAAAACAAAGATGATAAACCGGATATTTATGATGTTTTAAAAGATAATCCGAGATGGGCGGAAGAGGAAAAAAAAGCAGAAAATAAATCTCAAAGTCCTTTGCAAAAGGTGAAAATTCCATCTGAAATAAAAGAGGATGAGAAAAACATTTCGGATATTTCGCAAAATCCTAAAAGCGACAGCAAAGTTGAAAATTTTCTTTTTGAAGATGAAAAGTCGGAACTTGAAGAAGAGAATAAATCTGAATTTAATTCAGTTGATTTTTTAAATACAAAAAATAAAGAAACTGAAAAAAAGAATCAGGAACAGTTTCAGAGAGAACTTGAAGCAAGAAAAGATGATAAATTCACTTTTTACAAATCCTATTCAAAAAAAATATCAGCCGCTTTATGGCTTCTTGGAATTGCAGTCGTTGCACTTGCGGTTTATTGCATAGCAAGCGATATGAAAACAGCAGACGTTTCGGGACTTGATTCCGTTCCTGCAACTGAAATAACCCAATCTGCCATACCATCACTTGATTTATCTGAAAAATATGTTGACGAAAACGGAAAATATACAGCAGAGGGTGTTGCACAGGTTGTAAGACCTTCAATAGTTGATATTTATTGTTATGAATCTGAAAGCGATAAAGAAAATAAAAATGTTTATGGAACAGGTTCGGGAATAATAATAAAAGATAATGGTTATATCGTTACAAATGCCCACGTTCTTGAAAATGCATCTGTTTTTTATGTCGTAACAGATAATAATGAAGAATTTGCCGCTGAACTTAAAGGCAGAGATTCAAAAACAGACCTTGCAGTTTTAAAAATAGATGCAGTAAATCTTAAAGCTGCACAGATAGGCGATTCAGACAAAGTTGTTGTCGGTGAAGAAGTCATTGCAATAGGCAATCCTGCGGGACTTTCTGGAACTGTTACAAATGGAATAGTTTCGGCACTCAATCGACAGATAAAACTTGATGAAACAGGTTTTGTTATGCAGTGCATACAGACAAATGCAGCAATAAGTCCAGGAAATTCAGGCGGTGCATTGGTAAATATGTATGGTCAGGTAATAGGCATAACATCATCAAAATATGCAAATTCAAATTATGAAGGACTTGGTTTTGCAATAACAATAAATCAGGCACTTCCTGTTATAAATCAGCTTCTCACAAACGGATATGTTGAGGGAAGAGTTAAAATGGGAATAAAATTCAATTCACTTAATGATTCAAACACAAAAACAGCTTTTTACAGCGAATTTGGTTTTGAACTTCCTAAAAATTTCAAAGGTTTGTGGATAACTGAAATAAGCGATGATTGCGATATAGCAAGCACAGAACTCAAGGTTAATGACTTTATAACTTCAATAGAGGGTGTTGAAGTATCTGATTACAGTGAACTTCATGAAGTTATAAGCGGTTATTCGGCAGGAGATACGCTTTCTGCTGATTGTGTCAGATTTGACAAAGAGGGAAACAAAGAAACTTTTAAAATAAAATTCAAATTGAGTGCTGACACATCAGGCGATTATTGATATGCAGTATTATGCAGAATAATATGCAAATATACAATTTAAAATGCATAATATACATAAAAGTTGCATAATATGCATTTTAAAGATAAAATAACAGAAAAAATATTCAAAAGCCCTTGACAAATTTTTATTTTGGTGTATAATTAAATCATACAGACAAACAGCCAGTGATTTTATAATTTAAGGGCTGAAATTAAATTCGGAGGAAATCGAAAATGGAAAAAAAGGATATTAAAAAAGTTGTTCTTGCTTATTCAGGCGGATTAGATACATCAATTATTATTCCATGGTTAAAAGAAAACTATAACAACTGTGAAGTTATCGCAGTTTCAGCAGACGTTGGACAGGGTACAGAACTTGACGGTCTTGAAGAAAAGGCTATTAAGACAGGTGCTTCAAAGCTCATCGTTCTTGACTTAAAGGAAGAATTCGTTCAGGATTATATTTATCCAACAGTTAAAGCAGGTGCTGTATATGAAGGCAAATACCTTCTCGGTACTTCTTTTGCACGTCCTCTTATTGCAAAGAAGCTTGCTGAAATAGCTCTTAAAGAAGGTGCAGATGCTATCTGTCACGGCTGTACAGGTAAGGGTAATGACCAGGTACGTTTTGAAGTTGGTCTTATGGCATTCGCTCCTGACCTTGCTATAATCGCTCCATGGCGTGAATGGGACATCAAGTCAAGAGAACAGGAAATTGAATATGCAGAAGCTCATAACATTCCGCTCAAGATAAACCGTGAAACAAACTA
>JALEIO010000216.1 GCA_022769845.1 Oscillospiraceae bacterium | reverse complement strand
CTCGATATTATGACCGAGGATTTTTTTGGTATGGATATGGGAAATCTTGATGTTATAAAGGGTATGCCCAATCCTACGGCGTATGTAAAAATGAGCCAAAATCAGCTTGCAAGAATTTATGGCGCGGAACGAAGCTTTTATCTTTTAAACGGCGCGAGCAGCGGAATTTTGGCTGCACTTACGCTGTGTCTTAAACAAAATGATATGATTATCGTTGACCGAAACTGCCACAAATCGGTGATAAATGCAATAATTCTTTTGGGACTTCTGCCCATTTTTGTTGAGCCGGTATATATGCATCGTTTCGGCTTCGGCGGCGGCTTTGATTATGCCGCCCTTGAACGTACCGTTTCGACATTTCCGAATGCGAAAGCAATGCTTATTACTTCGCCGAACTATTACGGCGTGGTGAGTGATGTTGAAAAAATTACAACTCTTGCACACACAAACAATATGTTTATGATTGTTGACGAGGCGCACGGTGCGCATTTTAATTTTTGTGATAAGCTTCCAAAATCAGCGGTTGAGTACGGTGCGGATTTTGTGGTGCAGAGTGCGTCAAAAACGCTCGGCGGTCTTAACGGTTCGGCATTTTTGCACGTTAACTGCAACAATTTTTTGAATAAAGAAATTCTCGCCGCAATTTCTATGTATCAGACGTCCAGCGCGTCGTATGCGGCAATGGCGGCGCTGGAAAAATCGGTGTTTGAAGCCGAAAATCATAAAGAGCGATATGACAAAATGCTTTCGGCGGTGGCAGAGGCGGCGGATTATGTAAACAACAACTCAAACGCTTATTGGCTTGACGACGAAATAACAGGCAGTGCAGACGTTTTTGCATACGACAAAACGAGAATTGTTATAAACTTTGCGTTTTCGGGTGTGAGCGGATATGACGCGGCGCAGATTTTGAATTCGCGCTTTGATATAAAGGTTGAGCTTTGTGACGATTTGAATATTGTGTGCATTTTTACACCGTATAACAAGCTTTCGGACGTTAAAAAGCTTGCAAAAGCTATTGTTACAATAGCGGGCAAAACCGTTGGTATAAAAGAGCTTTCCGACCGCCCGTCAAAAGGGGTTACCCACGCAATGAAATTAACTCCGCGCGATGCGTTTTTTGCCGAGTCGGAGGCGGTTGAACTAAAGGACGCTCTCGGAAGAGTGTCAAAAAACATTGTGTGCAAATATCCGCCCGGAATACCTATTTTAATCCCGGGGGATGTTATATCAAGCGAGCATATCAAATCAGTGCTTGAAATACTCGACAGCGGTGCGGAAATTTCGGGAATACGCGAGGATTTTACAATAGACGTTGTAAAGAAAAGAACAGGTGATGAAAAATGAGTGTGAAGGAAAGTATTCTTGAAATTTTTAATAAAAACCGCGGTGAAAGTTTTTCGGGACAATATCTTGCAAAGACGCTTAACGTGTCGCGCAATGCCGTCTGGAAGGCGGTTAACGAACTGAAAAAGGACGGATACAGGTTTAACTCATCGCGCGAAAACGGATATTGCCTTTTGCCCGATAACGACGTTCTTACAAGGAAGGGTATTTTTCAGTATATAAAAAACAAGGATTTTTTTGATATAGAAGTTTTTGACGTTGTTTCGTCCACCAACAAAATTGCCCGCCAAAAAGCCTCGGACGGCGCGCGTGAGGGAAGTGTATATATTGCTTCGGAGCAGTCGGAGGGAAGAGGGCGAATGGGCAGAAGCTTTTTTTCGCCGCAAGGTACGGGAATATATTTGAGTATAGTTCTTCGCCCGAAAATTTCCGTTGAAGATACGCCGCTTATAACAACAGCAGCAGCGGCGGCGGTTGCGTGCGCGGTTGATTTTGTATCGGGTAACGTTTCAAAAATCAAGTGGGTAAACGATATATTTCTTTTTGACAAAAAGGTGTGCGGAATTCTTACCGAAGCGGCAACCGCAGTTGAGGAGGGAAGGCTCGATTACGCCGTTTTGGGTATCGGCGTTAACGTTTATGCGCCGGATAACGGATTTCCTTCTGAAATTGAAAATATTGCCGGCAGTATTTTTAATACTCAAAAATGCAATATGAAAAACATCCTCGCCGCAAAAATTCTGGATAATTTTTTTGAATACTATAAGAATATTGAAAGCCGCAGTTTTGTGGATTGTTATAAGGAAAAGCAGCTTGCTGCCGGAAAGGATATAATCGTTATTTCGGGCGATAAAAAATACAACGCCAAATGCATAGGAATAAATGACGACTGCAATCTTATTGCCGAAAGGGAAAACGGTGAAAAGGTTATTTTAACATCGGGCGAAATAAGTATCAGGATAAAATAAAAACCGATTTGAAATTTTTTACAAATCGGTTATCATACGGGTGAAAATTTAAAATCACTCAATATTTTATACAAGCTGATTGCTTGTATTTTTTTTAGCGCTTTTCACGTCGTTTTCCTTGTTTCTTCGCGCGTTGAAAAGCATTAATTTCAGTCTGTTTTCCTGATTTACCCTGCTTGCGCCCGCGTCATAGTCTATTGCAACAATATTGACGTTCGGAATTTTTTCTTTAATAGGCTTCATCATACCTTTGCCGCAAATGTGATTGGGCAAACATCCAAAAGGCTGAGTGCAGACAATATTTGTGCAGCCTGTTTTGCCGAGCTCCAGCATTTCGGCGGTAAGAAGCCACCCTTCACCCATTTTTACAGCGGTGTTTATAAGGTCGGGCGCGAGCGAAACTATTTCTTCAAAAGGCGTCCATGCTTCAAAAATTCCGTTTTTCTTTATAAGGTCTATAACATCGCGCTTTTTTTTGCATAACAGACGGTAAACAGAGTGGTAAACAGGGTAGATAAGTGCATTTTTGCCGTAAACCCGATATTCTGTAAGCGCGTTGTAAACGCAGTACATAAGAAAGTCAAAAAGTCCCGGTACAACAGGTTCTGCTCCCTCGGAAAGAAGAAATTTTTCCAGCTCATTGTTTGCAAGCGGCGAATATTTTACGAAAATTTCGCCCACAATGCCAACCTTAACTGTATCCTTATGCTCAACAGGAATTTTTGCAAAATCGGCGATAATGCTTGCATAATTTTCCTTAATTTTGCGATAATTTGATTTTCCCTTTAATCCGAGTTGTTTTCCGAGTGTGTCCGTCCACTTTTCAACAAGCCTGTCGGCATCGCCACTTGTCTTTTCGTACGGCTTGACCTGATTTGCAAGCGACATCATAAGGTCGCCGTAAAGCGTTGCGTAAATCATATTTTTAAGCATTTTGGGGCTTAATTTAAACCCGGGGTGCTTTTCAATGCCTGCAATAGAGAGTGAAATTACGGGAATATATTCGAGATTTGCCTTTTTAAGCGCCTTTCTTATAAGATAAATATAATTTGACGCACGGCAGCCTCCGCCTGTTTGGAACATAATGAGAGCAACCTTGTGCGTGTCGTACTTGCCTGACAAAAGTGCGCTTAAAAACTGCCCGATAACCAAAATTGCAGGATAGCAGGTGTCGTTGTGAGTATATTTAAGTCCTGTTTCGGCAATGTCCGGACCGTTTGTTTCCAACAGCTCGGTTTTGTATCCGTAGGTTTTAAGTACGCTCATAATCAGTTTAAAATGCGTCGGAAGCATATTCGGAACAAGAATTGTATAGTCTTTTTTCATCTCTTTTGTAAAGGGTATGTAGCTTTGGGGCATATGATTATCCTTTCCTGTTTAAGATTCCTCCAGCGCGCCGATAAGGCTTCTAAGTCTTATTTTAACCGCGCCGAGATTGGTGATTTCATCTATTTTAAGCTGTGTATAATGCTTGCCGTTTTCTTCTAAAATAGAGCGTACCTCGTCGGTTGTTATTGCGTCTACACCGCAGCCGAACGATACAAGCTGCACAAGCTCAATATCGGGATTTTGCGTTGCAAAAAAAGCCGCGCGGTAGAGCCGCGAATGAAATGTCCACTGGTCAAGAACGCTGACGTTTTGTCTCGGAACACCATCGCAAACACTGTCCTCGCTTACAACAGCAAAATCGAGGGTATTTGCAAGCTTGTCTATTCCGTGGCCGATTTCAGGGTCAATATGATATGGACGTCCCGCCAAAATCATAATGCGCTTTTTGTGACTGCGCGCATACTCAATGGCTTTTTTGCCCTCGTTGTAAAGTGCGGCTTTGTATTGGTTATATGCTTTAAATCCCGCTTTTGCCGCTTTTATTATCTCGTGATGTGTAATGGACGCATCAAGCTGTTTAAGAGTTTTCTCAAAAGTTTTTGCAAGGGTGGGCGGCGATGTCAGGTCAAGATATGGATATATAAAGTTAACATTCTGCAAAGCTTCCATATTTGAATTGAGAAGCTCGGCATAATATGCCACAACGGGGCAGTTGTAGTGATTTGCACTTTTTTTCTCATCAACATTGTATGTGAGGGACGGGTAAAAAATTACATTTAATCCATCCTCGATGAGCTCCGTTATATGTCCGTGCATAATTTTTGCCGGATAGCACGCGGTATCGGACGGAATTGTAAGCTGACCTTTTTCGTAGGTTCCGCGGGTGGAAAGCTTTGAAAAGTGCACCTCAAATCCAAGGCTTGTAAAAAACGCGTGCCATAACGGCGCGAGTTCGTACATTGAAAGAGCAGTAGGAAGCCCGATTTTTCCGCGTTTTCCCGATTTTGGCGTTAGATTTTTTATGTAATTTCGTTTCCATTCGTAAAGGTTGGGCAAAATTTCAGCGTTCGATATGCCGGCGCCTTTTTGACACTGATTGCCCGATATAAATTTTTTGCCGTCTGAAAAAATATTTATTGTAAGACGACATTTATTTGCACATCCTCCGCACACTGCCGATTTTGACGTGTGAGAAAAATTTTCAAGATCTTCAAGTGTTAAAAGGGTGCTTTTTTTGCTGTTCATAATGTGCAGAGCCGCACCGTATGCGCCCATAAGTCCCGCAAGAGTGGGGCGTATAACGTTTGCCCCGACTTCGTTTTCAAACGCGCGGAGCACGGCGTCGTTATAGAATGTACCGCCCTGAACAACAATATGTTTGCCAAGCTCTGATGCGTCTGCCGCTCTTATAACCTTATAAACCGCGTTTTTCACAACGCTCACCGACAGTCCTGCCGAAATGTCCTCCACGCTTGCACCGTCTTTTTGCGACTGCTTGACGGAAGAATTCATAAATACTGTGCAGCGCGAGCCTAAATTTACGGGATTTTTTGCAAAAAGTCCTTTTTTTGCAAATTCGCTCACATCAAAGCCCATAGATTTTGCAAATGTTTCGATAAAAGAGCCGCAGCCTGACGAGCATGCTTCATTCAGCATAATGCTGTCAATGGCGCCGTTATGTATTTTAAAGCATTTTATGTCCTGACCGCCGATGTCGAGTATAAAATCAACATCGGGTCTAAAATATTTTGCGGCGGTAAAATGCGCTATTGTTTCCACAACACCTTCATCTGTGTGAAAAGCGTTTTTGATAAGCTCTTCACCGTAGCCCGTAACCGAGCTTCCGAGAATTTTTATCTTGTCTGCGCACATTTTTCTTATTTTTATAAGCTCGTTTAGAACAAGCGAAACAGGATTTCCTTTGTTTGAATTGTAGTACGAATACAAAACCGATTTGTCCTCGCCGATAAGCACAAGCTTTGTGGTTGTGCTGCCGCAGTCTATTCCAAGATATGCTCCGCCTTCGTAGCTTTCAATACTGCGCTCAAAAACCTTAGCCTTATTATGCCTTTCGGAAAATTCTTTGTATTCTTTTTCATTTGCGAAAAGGGGAGGAAGCCTGTCAAATGAGGCTTCGCCGTCCGACGCGCTTTTTTTAATTTTTTCAAGAAGTGCGGAAAAAGAAATTTTTTCTTTGTCCTGCGCGAACATTGCCGCGCCCATTGCAACAGAAAAGCGTGCATATTCCGGAAAAATCGCATTTTCCTTGTCAAGCTTTAACGTTTCGGTAAAACGTTTCTTCAGTCCGTCGCAATAGTAGAGCGGGCCGCCAAGAAACATAACTTTTCCTTCAATTTTCCTGCCCTGCACAAGACCTGAAATAGTCTGATTTACCACTGCCTGATATATGCTTGCGGAAATGTCGGTTTTTTTTGCACCCTGATTTAAAAGAGGCTGAATATCGGTTTTTGCAAAAACACCGCAGCGCGAAGCTATAGGATAAATTCTGGTCGCTTTAAGGCTTTCTTTATCCATTTCGTCAACGGTCATATCAAGCAAAACCGCCATCTGGTCAATAAACGCGCCTGTTCCGCCTGCGCATGTTCCGTTCATACGCTCGTCAATGCCTCCGCTGTAAAATATAACCTTTGCGTCTTCGCCTCCGAGCTCAATAACAACCTTTGTGTCGGGCTCAAGGCGCGATACCGTTTCGCCTGTTGCATAAACCTCCTGTATAAACAATAGGTTTGCCGACTTTGCAATTCCGAGCCCTGCCGAGCCTGAAACCGCGGCAGTAAGATATTCGTCTTCAAGATACGGTCTCATTTCGGTAAGCATTTCAAATGCGGTTTGCCTAACCTTTGAAAAATGCCGTCTGTAATTTTCATATATAATTTTATCTCCGTCCGTCAAAACCAGCTTTGCTGTGGTTGAGCCAATGTCGATGCCGAGCGAATAATTATGATACATACAATTCACTTTTCCTTTATAAAATTCAAAACAATTAATAATATATTGTAACATTTATATAATTAAAAGTCAAATGAATTTTAGCAAATGTGCAATTAAGAAATATATGGCAAACAATTAATTTTTTCATTGATTTTGGCATAACAATGTGATATTATAATAAGTATGATAATTTTAATACAGTTAAGGAGGCGGTTTTGTTGAAAACTTTAACGTTTCGTGGCGGTATTCATCCCGATGACTGCAAAGAAAACACAAAGAACGATAAGATTATTGAAATTACGCCGTCTAAAATAATGGTTTATCCCGTTTTGCAGCATATCGGCGCGCCCTGCAAGCCGATTGTAAAGGTTGGCGATGAGGTTTTTAAGGGGCAGAAAATTGCGGACAGCGATGCTTTTGTAAGCGCGCCTGTTCATTCGTCTGTTTCGGGAACTGTTACGGCAATAGAAAAAAGACGGCATCCAAACGGCAGCTTGGTAGAAAGCATTGTCATTGAAAATGATAATTTATACCGTCTTTCACCTGATATTTACAAAAGAGATGATTTAGACAAGCTAACAAAAGAAGAAAAGCTTAAAATTATACGAGAGGCAGGCATTGTCGGTCTTGGCGGTGCGGCTTTTCCAACCCATATTAAGCTTAATCCCAATAAAAAAATAGACTATGTTATTGTAAACGGCGCGGAATGTGAGCCGTATCTTACCTCCGACCACCGCGTTATGCTTGAAACTCCTTACAATGTTGTGGAGGGGTTAAAGCTTATATTGGAAATAACCGGAGCAAAAGAGGGCATTATCGCAATAGAAGAAAACAAGCCCGACGCTATAGAGGTAATGAAAAACGCTGTTAAAAACGAAAAAAACATTTCTGTAAAGGTATTAAAGACAAAATATCCGCAGGGCAGTGAAAAGCATATTATTTATGCTGTTTGTAAAAGAGAAGTTCCGTCAGGAGGACTTCCTGCCGACGCCGGAGTTATTGTGGACAATGTAGACACCTGTACCGCTGTTTATTTTGCGCTTACAATGCGTCAGCCTGTTATGTCAAGAGTTGTTACTGTTTCGGGCGGCTCCATTGACACGCCGCGTAACTTCAGAGTGGCGGTAGGCACCGATTTTAAGCACGTTATTGATAATGCAGGCGGTTTTATCGGCGATGTCGGCAAGGTTATTATGGGTGGCCCTATGATGGGTATTGCGCAGTTTGATTTGTCTGTTCCCACAGTTAAGGCAACCTCATCCATTTTGGCGTTTGACAAAAGTGAATTGCACGAAAAAGATGTTTCGCCTTGTATACGCTGCGGAGAGTGCGTAAAAAAATGTCCTATGCGTCTTATGCCGCTGTATCTTAATATATATTCGTCCGATATGGACCTTGATATGTGCGAAAAATACAACATTACCGATTGCATTGAGTGCGGAGTATGTTCCTACCTTTGCCAGAGCAATCAAAATCCGCTGCAAAAAATTAAAAGAGCAAAAGCGGCGGTTATTGCACGAAGGAAAAACAAGTAAACGGAGGACTGATTTTAAGTGGAAAATAAACTTTATGTATCATACGCTCCTCATATTCGAAGCAAAGAAACAGTTTCCGAAACAATGCTGGACGTGCTTATTTCGCTTATTCCGGCGCTTGCGGCGGGAGTATACTTTTTCGGTGTACGTTCGCTTTTTGTGGTTATGGTTTCGGTTGCTGCCTGCCTTGTATTTGAGAGCTTATGGAATATGCTTTTGAAAAGAAAAAACACAATCGGCGATTTGAGCGCGGCGGTAACGGGCGTTTTGCTTGCATTCTGCCTTCCGCCCACAATTCCGCTTTGGATTGTCGTAATAGGAGATTTTTTTGCGATTATTATTGCAAAAGAATTTTTCGGCGGCCTCGGACAGAATATTGTAAACCCCGCGCTTGCGGCAAGAGCTTTCTTGCTTGCGTGCTGGCCTGTTGATATGACAAATTACACCGCGCCGTTTACAAACCTTTTTTCAAGTGAGGTTGTGTCGAGCGCAACACCGCTTGTAAGCGATATTAAACCGTCATATTTTGAACTGTTTATCGGAAAAATTCCGGGTTGTATCGGCGAGGTTTCGGCACTCTGTCTTATAATCGGAGGAATTTATCTTCTTGTTAAAAAGAGAATTGATTTTGTAATTCCCGTCTGCTATATACTCGGCGTTGGAGTTATGGGAAAAATTTTCGGCGACGGATTTATGTTTTCAATTTTGTCGGGCGGAGTAATCCTTGCGGGATTTTTTATGGCAACCGATTATGTAACAAGTCCAATGACAATGACGGGGCAGGTAATATATGCGCTTTTTTCGGCGCTTGTTACGGCAGTTATCCGGAAATTCGGCGGTTATCCCGAAGGCGTTACATATGCAATACTTATGGGAAATATTATAACACCGCTTATTGATAAATTTGCAGTTCCCAAAAAATTCGGATATGTTAAAAAATCTAAAACGGCTTAAAAGGAGGCGTTATAATTGAATAATAAAAATGTAAAAGAAATTGTGATGCCTGCGCTTATTCTGTTTTTGATAGTATTTGCGGCGGTGGCAATTCTTGCGTGGTGCAACAGTGCAACGTACGATAAAATTCAGCAGATTAACGCCGAAAATGCCGCGAAGGCAAGACAGTGTGTTCTGCCGAAAGCAAAACAATTTGAAGAAGTTTCTGATTTTAAAGGCGAGGGCATTGTAAAAAATGTATTTGAAGGCAGAGACGGCGACAAAAAAGTCGGCTACTGCGTATCGGTTACACCGTCGGGCTACGGCGGCGAAATGGAGATAATGGTGGGCGTCGATGATGATTTGAAAATTGCCGGCATTGAGATTGTAAGCTCAAGCGAAACGGCAGGACTTGGCAAAAACGCTTCAAAAGAAAGCTTTAAAAGTCAGTTTGTAGGGCTTACAAAGGAAATAACCGTTAATAAAAACGCGCCGGATAAGAATAACAACGAGATTCAGGCTTTGTCGGGCGCTACAATAACCTCAAATGCAGTGTCAAGCGGCGCAAATGCGGCAATTGACGCGGTTAAAAAGATTAAGGAGGCGGCAAAATGAACAAATTTTCAAAAATTGCAAAAAACGGACTTTTTGCAGAAAATCCAACCTTTGTTCAGCTTATAGGAATGTGTCCGACGCTTGCAACAACAACATCGGTAAAAAACGCGCTCGGAATGGGCATTGCGTCTACATTTGTGCTTGTCGGCTCAAATATGGCAATTTCGCTGATAAGAAAATTTATTCCGTCAAAGGTAAGAATTGCTTCATATATTGTGGTTATTGCGGCGTTTGTAACGGTTATTGAGATGCTGCTTAAGGCGTATCTTCCGTCAATTTCAAATTCTCTTGGAATGTTCATTCCGCTCATTGTTGTAAACTGTATAATTTTGGCGCGCGCCGAGAGCTTTGCCTCTAAAAACAGCGTTGCCGAAAGCGCGGCGGACGGACTTTTTATGGGACTTGGATTTACAATGGCGCTTTCAATTCTCGGTGCTGTACGCGAAATTTTGGGAAACGGCACAATATTTGACCTGCCGCTTTTCACAAGCTCGTTTAAGCCGGCAATTATGCTTATTCTGCCGCCCGGAG
>JALEIO010000033.1 GCA_022769845.1 Oscillospiraceae bacterium | reverse complement strand
TGAATAGCGTCATAGCCAAGTTCTTTAGCTTTTTTAGCAAGCTCAAATTTTCCTGCTGTTGCTCCACATTCTGCTTCAGCACGCATTTCAAGGTTTTTCTTTGTAGAAGTTGTAACAACCTCGCCGAGAAGCTCTGCAAATTTAGCAGCGTGTTCAGCCTCTTCCAAAGCAGCTCTCATATAAAAATCGCCAACTTCGGGATAACCTTCTCTTACAGCCTGTCTGCTCATTGCAATATACATACCAACTTCTGTGCATTCGCCTTCAAAGTTTGCTTTTAAACCTTCATAAACCCACGGATCAATTTTGTCTTTTGCGCCTACGCCGATAACATGCTCGCAAGCAAAGTTTAATGCGCCTTCCTCCATAACTGTGAATTTAGAACCGTCAACGCCGCATTGCGGACATTTTGCGGGGGGGTTGTCACCCTCGTGAACATAACCGCATACTGGACATACAAATTTTTTCATAACAAACATCTCCTTATTTAAAATTTTTATTAATAATAATGATTACTAATATTATTATACTACTTTTTTTTATTTTGTCAATACTTTTTTCAAAAAAATTTTAAATCATATTTTTATAAAGCTGCCGATATTCGGTAGGGGTTATTCCAAATGATTTTTTAAAGCTTGACGAAAACGCGGCGTCGCCCGAAAAACCGACCTTTTCCGAAATGACATCAATAGAATAAGGCGTGCATGTGAGCAGTTCTTTTGCTTTATTAAGACGATAATTTATAATGTATTTATGAAGGCTTAATCCGGTATGCCTTGAAAACATTTTGCTTAAATAATACTCGTGATATCCCACAAGCTTTGCAAGCGAGTAGTTGGTTAAATGCGACTGATAGTTATTTTCAATAAACTTTAAAACGGTGTTTACTGCGTCGGTTGAATTGGTAGTTTTAAATATATTTTCGCGGTGCATTTCGACCAGCAGTTCTTTTAAAAGCGAACTGCTTTTTTCACGGTAAAAAATTTTATGATTTGAAAATTCGCATACAATTTTTTCGATTATATGATAAAGAGCACCTGCATCGTTTAAAACTGCAAAGCTTTCTAAAATGCTGTTTTCGATTTTTTCGGGCGAGAGAACTTTGCTTTTGTTAAAATTTTTCAGTTTAACGGGTGTAAAAGGGTTTATCACAGTGCTTGCACTTTGTGTTAAATCAAAATTTATTGCAACAAGTTTCGTTTTTTGCTCAATCGAAATTGAATATATGCTTCCCGCGTTGCAGAAGAAAACCGAATTTTTTTCAAGCGTAACCGAGCTGTTGTTTATAAACACTGTGATTTTGCCTGATTTTAAATACCATATTCGACAGTCGTAAACGCCGCATTCGGGTATGGAGCTGTCTATGCTTACATTGGCTGCATAACGCACGAAGGGATTAATGTCAGAAAATTTCATATTTTCATCGCCTTATGTTTGTTTTTCGATAATTTTAGTTTGCTTTGTATATTTATAATATCATAAATTAGTGTTAAAATCAAGATGATAATTAAATTTATGCTTTGGAGGTGATATATTTGAAATTTACAGTTGGAATGTCGTCAAGCGATACAAATTTTATAAATACAATTATTGAAAATAAAGAACATATATATGAGGTTTATTTTTCGTGGGGGGATTTTCCAAACGGCAGAAGCAGCCTTGCTTTTGGTGATGAAACGCTGTGGGAGCGTCAGAAACGTCAGGTGGATGAGCTTAAAAAGCTTAATACGGCAGGCATACCGCTTAATGTTTTGTTTAACGCAAACTGCTATGGGCGCGACAGTCAGTCGCGGGCATTTTTTGAAAAAATCGGCGCGTCGGTAGATTATATAAAAGAAAATTTTGGTTTAAAATCAGTTACAACTACCTCGCCTCTTATTGCAAAGTTTATAAAAAACAACTTTGAAAATCTCGAAACAAGGGCATCGGTGAATATGGAAATCGGCACCGTTAAGGGAATGGATTATGTTTCAAAATATTTTGACGGTTACTATATGAAAAGAGAGTATAACCGCGATTTTGGCACAATAAAAATTCTTAAAAACTGGTGTGACGAAAACGGGAAAAAGCTTTATATGCTTGCAAACAGCGGATGTTTGAATAATTGTTCTGCGCACATTTTTCACGATAATCTGGTTGCTCACGAGGACGAAATTTCAAAAATGGACAATGCATATAATTTTGTGGGAATGTGCCGTGAATATTTAAGCGACGAAAAGCATTATATGTCTTTGATTGACGATTCAAACTTTGTGCGCCCGGAGGATATACAAAAATATGAGCCGTATTTTGTCGCGGCGAAGCTTGCCACACGCGTGCATAAAAACCCTTCAATGGTGCTTAAAAGCTATATAAGAGGAAAATATTCAGGCAATATATTGGAAATTTTGGAGCCTGCACACAATATTTATCCATATGTTGTGGAAAACGGCGAAAAGCTGAAATTAGTAAAAATAAATTAAGGATGTGAAAAAATGCTAACAAGTAAAATGATTAAAGAAGCAGCGTTTGCGGCGGGGGCTGACAAGTGCGGAATTGCACCAATGTCACGTTTTGACGGTGCTCCCGATGAGATGAATCCGCAGTTTTTGTTTCCCGAGGCGAAAAGCTGTATTGGATTTGTATTCAGAATTCCAAGAGGAGTTCAAAGAGGCATTGAAGAGGGGACGCAGTTTTATCAGTATCCGTCAATGGCATACGGCGGCATAAACGAGATTTTTGCACCTGCCGTGCTTTATCAGGTGGGAAAGGTAATTGAGGATGAAGGATACGAGGCGTTTATTTACCGAAATACCGGCGCACGGGGCGTTGTGTCCGATATGGACGGAAGCCCCGGAAATACGCTTTCGCCCGAGGAGCAGATTGAAATAAACGAAAACGCCAAAACCGCAACCGCACATCATAGAAGCGTACAATTTACACGCCCGGTAAGAGAAGGAAGCGTTGCGCCCGATTTGCAGTTTCAGTTCAGAATTGCGGCGGTGGCGTGCGGACTTGGAGAAATCGGATGGAGCAAAATGCTTTTGACTCCCGAATTCGGTCCTCTCCAGAGGGTTGCGTTTATTTTTACTGACGCGGAGCTTGAATATGATGAAATGTATTCCGGAAAGCCTTTGTGCAGACGATGCGGAGCATGTGTAAGAGAATGTCCCGGATCGTGCATACCGGCTATTAATTCAGGAAAAACCGTAAGAGTTAACCTTGAAGGAAAAATTCTTGAATGGGGCGATATTGATATGTGGCGCTGCTATGCGTTTTACACGCACGCAGGACGCTATTACAATCCGTTTGTTCCGAAGGAAGTATGGGACAAAAACGAAAACGGTGCACTTGACCTTATGGAGGGCGTTACCGACGTTGCAAACGAAAAGGAAATTATGAAAATTTACACGGCTCTGCAAAAGTATTTTCCAAGCTGGGTTGGATACAATATGGCAAAATGCGGCGGCTGCATACGCGCCTGCGTATCTATTCTTGAGAAAAAAGGCGGCTGTATGGAAAATCGCTTTAAAGCGCCGCTGCGTACAAAAAAAGCGTGGAAGCTTGACAGATAGGAGGATAAAAATATGCTTACAAGCGATTTCATAAAGAAAAAAGCGCGTGAACTCGGCGCAACAATTTGCGGCATAGGAAGGGTTTATGATGAAGAAAATCCGCAGCATGATCCAAAACAGATTCTGCCGGCTGCAAAATGCATTATCGGCTTTGGATTTATCGTTCCGAGAGGACTTTATAATGCTATGGAACAAAAATCGCAGTATTACTCATATGCAACAATGGGCGTAAAGTGTATTGATGAAGAAATGGCGGAAATATTCCTTCTTAAAATGGGTGCGCTTATTGAAAACGAAGGCTACGACGCCTGTTTGCAAAAGGCAATTCCGAATTTGAAGGTTAAGGGTGACAAGACGACAAATCCTGAAGTTGTTGATACATATGAGCTTATTTATGCCGACGCGGTTGAAGAAGGAAAACCCGTTCCGGACGTTATTATTGATTTCGGAAAGGCAGCAAAGGCGTGCGGACTTGGTGAGATGGGCTTAAGCGGAAGAATAATAAATAAAAAATACGGCCCGTTTATGAGATATTGTTTTATAATCACCGACGCGCCGCTTGAATGTGACGAGCCGCTTACAGAGAAAATATGCGACAAATGCGGCGAGTGCATAAAAGCTTGCCCGGGAAATGCCATAAGCGAAAAAGGGCTTGACACTTGGCAGTGCGGTGTGTATTACAAGGGCGCGCATAAGTCAAATCCGTTTATGACAGATGAGTTTTTAAAGGGCGATGATGAGCGTGAAAAAATCATAAACGGCGAAAAACGCTTTAATGAAAAAAGCGCACGGGAAATTTACAAAAAAATGGATTTTCTTCCGCGCGTGAAGTGGGGATATGCGCCGTGTCTGTGCGGCAAAAAATGCGATATTGCCTGCTATGAGCATATCAAAAAGGGGGCGGAAATATGAAAGACAAAATTATAAAAACTGCAAAAAAATACTGTGCTGACCTTGTTGGTTTTGCGCCTGCTGAAAGATTTGAGAAGGACAGTCCAATTTTTAAAATTATGCCCGAAGTCAAAACGGTTATCGGACTGGGATTCAGAATACTGCGCGGGATTTACCGCGGAGTAGAGGAAGGAAGCACATATTATCAATACACTTCAATGGCAGTTGAAAATATGGACGAAACGGTTATGCCAATTGCTGAAATGCAGGTTGCAATGATGCTTGAGGAAAATGGTTTTTTGGCAATTCCTCAAAGAAAGCATCAGCAAATTATGGCAGAAAAAGACAGCACAAACCCTGAAGTTGCATACAATGCGGTATATAGAAACCGTGAAGAAGAAATACAGCTTGATTTTTTGGACACAGCGATAAAATGCGGACTTGGTGAAAAAGGATTTCACAACGCATTGCTCACTGATGAATTCGGGCCGTTTGTGCGATACGGTTTTGTTCTTACCAATGCAGAAATAGAGCCTACAAAGGAATACGTTCCGCATCTTTGCGATAACTGCAAAAAGTGTGTATCAGCCTGTCACGGCAATGCGATTGACCAAAACGGAAATATCGACCCGTGGGTATGTTCGGCATACTATAACGGCGCTAACGGCACAAAAAATCCGTTTATGCCGCTTGGTGCGCTTTCTGATTTTGATGACCGATTGGATATTATTGCCGGAAATGCAAAAATTGACAAGGAAAAAGCAAAAAAAATTATTGACGAGCTTATATTTTATCCTCCGATAAGAGAGTATCAAAGCTCAATATGCGGCAGAGCGTGCGATGTTGCGTGTTATGTGCATCTTGAAGAAAAGGGCGTTTTGACCAAAAAATTTAAAACCCCGTTCAGAAAAAGAGAAGAGTGGCATTTTGATATTGAAGATTTTAAGTAAAAGTATTGTGAACTATTAGATTTTTTGCCATAAATTTAAAAAAGCATTGCTGAAGATGTGGATAACAAAATCAAAAAAACATAAAAAATGGGCGTTTAAATTTCACACAAATGGTTTCGCAAAACCATTTGTTCAGTAGACATTATTTAAATATAAACGCCCATATTACTGCTATAATGATTGTCGGAAGCATATTTGCAACTTTAAATTTCTTTTCCCAAACAAGATTTACACCAATGCAGAAAATAAGCATCGACCCTGTAAGAGAAAGATTGTTAAGCGCCGCGTCTGTAAGATGTGGCGCTATAAACCGAGCGAGAAGCGTTACACTGCCTTGCAGCACGGCAACGGGAATAGCCGAAAAAATACAGCCTTTGCCAAGGGCGGAAGAAAGCAGCATAACCATTATAAAGTCAAGCATAGATTTTGCAAGCAAAATGGAATAATCTCCCGAAATTCCGTCATTTATTGCGCCTACAACCGCCATTGCGCCAACGCAGACAGTAACAGAAGCGGTAACAAAGCCGTCAACAAATTTATTATCGCCGCCGCTGCCCGTTTTTCGTTTTAAAAATTCTCCGAAGCTATCTATTTTTCCTTCAATATCCAAAAATTCTCCGATAAGAGAGCCGATGGCAAAGCTTACAATCGTCATCATTGCGCCGCCGCTCGATAAATTCACGCCGTCAACCGTCATCATTTTTTCGATTGCGCCGCCTATTCCTATAAACATTACGCAAATACTGCTGGCTTTAATAAGAATGTTTCGGTAGCGCTCACTTATAAATTTTCCGCCTATAATGCCGATAATTCCTCCCAGAATTATTGCCGATGCGTTTATTATTGTTCCCAAGCCTGTCATTTATCTTCACCGTCCGTAAAAAGATAATAATTATCAATATCCAAAAATTTTCCGAATTTTTTGCCTACACGCTTTATAGTTCCGCAAAAGGTAAATCCGAATTTTTCGTGCAGGGCACAGCTTGCCGCGTTTCCCGAGGTTATTACCGAAACTATTGTATGCGTGTTTGGGTCGCTTTTTGCAAGTTCAATTATTTTTTCCATAAGACAAGTTGCAACTCCCATATTTCTAAAATCGGGCGAAACGTACACCGAAAGCTCAACGGTGGATTTGTATGCCTCCTTGCTGCGGTATGGCGAAAGCGAAGCATAGCCTGCAATTTTGTTGTCTGTTTCGGCAACAATTAACGGATGGTTTTCTTTGTTGTGTTCATCAAACCATACCTTTTGCTCGTCATATGTCTTTTTGTGCAAATCGAGCGTCGATATTCCGTTTTCCACTTCATAATTGTATATGTTTAAAATTTCGGTTAAATCTTTAAGCAGTGCTGTTCGTACAACCATAAAATTCACCTTCCCGTACATTAAAAATATTTTATCATAATGCCAACAAAATTTCAATTAAATGTTGATAATTCGGTTTACATTTAACAATTTGTGTGGTAGAATAATAAAAAGCTTTATAAATAATACATAAGGGACTGATTTTGTGAACTACAAATTTAAAGACGGAATACTATATCAAAACGGCAAGGCAATTATGGGATTCGGCGTATCATATTATCCGTCGTTTTATCCCACAAAATATCCCGTTCCGCCGACAGGTGACCGAATGGGAGAAATGAAAAAGGATTTGCGTCTTATGAAGGAGTCGGGGTTTCATTTTCTTCGTGCGGCGGCGCTTTCCGATATTTCGCTCGGTGATGACGGAAAGGTTGTAATTTCTTCTCCGTTTATTGATGAAATGGCTAAAGAGGCAGAAAAAAACGGCCTCGGAATAAGCATAAGACTTCAGGGTTACGTTATGAATATCCGCGGAAACACCGACTATCTTATGATTAACAATGACGGTGAAGAAATGCGTAAGGACTGGGCGTCATTTATGCATTCAACGTTTTTCCACGAAGGCATTTTAAAGGATAATTACGACTGCACAAAGGCGCTGGCAGAGCATTATTTAAAGTTTAAATCGCTTATATCGTATCAGATTTACAATGAGCCGCATTATCCGGCAAACGGTGTGTTTGACTATCATCCGCTCGCGGTTGAGGCATACAGAAAATATCTTACGGAAAGTGGTGTTATGACCGAAGAAGAAGCCAAAAATTATTGTCCGCCCACAAAACGTCCGCAGACAAAAGATAAAATAGAAGAATGGGTGCGATGGAGATTGTTTTCAATGCGCGCGCTTTCTGATTTTCTTATAAAATCGTCCGACGCGTCAAAGGATGGCGCACCCGATATAGAAACATTTACTTGTATGACGGTAAGCTCAAGCGGCAATAACAATGCCGACAGGGGAGAGAGCTATTTTGAAGTGTGCGAGGGAATGGATTCCATTTCCATTACGCTCTACACAAATTTTGACGGTGTTGATTATTTCAGCGCAAAGCATACCATTAACCTTTCGGAGTCGGCGGCGGCGCTGTGCGGCAAGCACGCATGGGCGGCAGAGCTGGACGCGCGAACAAAAATGCCGTCGAGAAAATTTTATCAGTCCACATATGCGTTTATCGGCGCGGGGCATAAGGGAATTTGTTATTATCAGTGGCGCGGCGACTGTCCGCGTGACGGTGTTCCCGAGGGCGATGTTTGTGGCCTTTTGCATACCAACGGCACAAAAACCGATGGCTTTGACCGCGATACAAAGCTTTTAAAATATCTTAACGGCTTTTCGGACAAAATTGTTGCCTGCGAAAAGAAAAGAACACATATTGCAGTGCTTCATTCCGATTATGCCTATGCATACGCCGACGCGCTTACCGACAATCTTATGGGCGGCGTAAATATTTGGCAGTATATTACGGTCAGCATTTGCAAAAAGTTATATCAGCTCGGATTTAACGTTGATTTTGTGCGTGCGTCCGATTTGGAAAAGAATGTTCTTAATGTAAAGGCACTTTATGTACCGATAAAATATATGCTTTCCGATGAAGAATGTGAAAAAATTGATAAATTTGCAAACGGCGGCGCTGATGTATTTTTCCACGATATAACGGGTACTTTTGAGGCTATGTGCGCAGACGGCTTCTGGGAATGGAAAAATCCGCCGAAAAACAGAGCGGTGGACGATTTTAGAGGCGGTATGGAGATTGATGATACAATAGAAATAACGGGACTGATACCTTTTGTAGAAACGTTTGACAAAAATCTTTTTGCTGACGTTATAGAGTGTGACGACTATAAAATTATTGCATTTGTAAGCAATCAGCCGCAGCAAAAAATAATAAAATCGCATAAAATAAAAATTAATTTTGAAGGCACAAAGGCAAAATTTATGACGCCGTTTGAAGAAAAAGAACTTGAAATAAAAGACGGATTTGTAGATTTGCCCGACATAGATGACGGAGCATTAATGTTTGTATATTGAGGGGACAAAATGACGGATTTGCAGAAAAAATTGTTTGAATTGCAGGATTTAAACTACAAAGCTTTTCATCAAAGGCTTATTCCTACAATAGTGCCGGAACGCATTATCGGCATAAGAACACCTGATTTGCGAAAGTTTTCTAAAAAGTTTGCGCAAGATAACGATACACAAGCCTTTTTAAATGAGCTGCCACATAAGTATTATGAAGAAAATAATCTTCACGCGTTTATCATAGAAAAAATTAAGGATTATGACAAGGCAATGCTTGAAACAGAAAAATTTTTGCCGTATATCGATAACTGGGCAACCTGCGATATGTTCAAACCGAAGGTTTTTTCAAAAAATACCGACAAGCTGATTTTAAAGATTGATGCTTGGCTCGAAAGCGAACAAACCTATACCGTACGTTATGGAATAGGACTTTTGATGTCGTATTATCTTGATGAAAATTTTAAAACCGAATATCTTGAAATAGTTTCAAAAATCCGCTCGCAGGAATATTACGTAAATATGATGATTGCGTGGTATTTTGCCACAGCGCTTGCAAAGCAGTATGACAGTGCGGTAAAATTTCTTGAAGACTTTAAGCTTGATAAATGGGTGCACAACAAAACAATTCAAAAGTCGGTGGAAAGCAATAGAATTTCGCCTGAAAAAACGGCATATTTAAAAACACTTAAAATAAAATAGAGGAATGAAATTAAAAATGAAAACATCAACCGAAATAGGTTCGGCGTCAAAGATAATAGGCGAAGAAAAAGCGGTGGAATACTGTGCCAAGGCAGGCTTTGACGCGTGGGATTTTTCTATGTTTGATATGGCGCGGTTTGATCGGAAAATCGGCAGACTGATTGAAAGCAATCATCCGCTTAAGGGTGAAAATTATCTTGCGTTTGCAAGAAAGCTAAAAAAAATAGGTGAGGACAACGGCATAGTCTGCAATCAGTCGCATGCACCGTTTCCGACCTATATTCCCGAAATAAAATCGTATCTTAAACGCGCAATTGAATGTACTGCGGAGGCGGGCGGAAAAATTTGCGTAATCCACCCGGACAATCACAAAAGCGCAGAGGAAAACGCAGAAATGTATAATGAGCTTTTGCCGTTTGCCAAAAAGTGCGGTGTGCGTATTGCGGCAGAGAATATGTTTAACTGGAACAAGGAAAAGGACGACGCAGACTCTGCGGCATGCAGCAGCCCAAAAGATTTTAATGCGCATATTGACGCAGTAGGCGATGATTTTCTTGTTGCCTGTCTTGATATAGGCCATGCTGAAATGCGCGGGGCCAAAACTTCTGCTCCGGAAATGATAAAATCTCTCGGCAAAAGACTTTGCGCACTGCATATTCACGATAACGACAAGCACCACGATTTACACCAAATTCCGTTTTCGCAGAAAATAGATTTTAAAAAGGTTGTATCGGCGCTAAAGGAAATCCAATACAACGGTTATCTTACGCTCGAGGCTGACCAATATCTTAAAATATATGATGAAGAAAATATTTTTGAAGGCTTTAAAAAGCTTTTTGAATCAGTGAAAAAAATTGCGGATATGTTTTAAAATAACAAAAAATCAGAATGTTATTATTCTGATTTTTTTAATGGAATTTATCAAACTTTACTCTCGGCATTCTTTCCTAAATTTGTTCCAGACGGCAATTAAAGCAAAGCATATAATTCCACCTGAAAAGGCAATTGCCGCCCACAAAAGAAGTGTGCTGCTCCAGCCGAATTTTTCCGAAAATATCGCAAGACCCGACCCGGAAACGGCACTTCCTACATATGTGCAGAAATTGAGCGCGCCCGACATAAACGAAATATTCCCGAAACGCGAAAAATACGGCGGAACCATACAGGTTACAATTATATTTACGCCATACATACAGCCGGTTAAAAGAGCAGAAAAAATCACCGAAACCCCCGCGTTTTTTCCGTTTGTAACAAACAGTAAAAATGCCGATACAAAGCCGAAAATAAACATTATTCCTGTTATAAGCATTTCGTTTTTTACAAGCTTTCTGTAAATTACAGATGTTATTTGTATTGTTAATATGCTGAATATCGGCAATACAACACCCGTCAATATTGCCGCACGCCTGTCAAGATTAAACGTTTCGGATATGTATGACGGCATCCAGGTTGTTACGCCGTCCCGCAAAATTCCTTGCAGAACTATTGCAAACATAATCGCCGCCATAAGAAGAATATATTTTAACGGAAGGCTTATGCTTTTTTTGATTATTTTTAATTTTTCGCTTGCATTTGCATTTTGATAGCGGCATTTTTTCATCCAAAGCGCCGACATTGCAACCGCGCATATTGCAGATGCGATAAATACTCCTTTCCAGCCGAAAAATGATATGCATACCGGCGATAGGGCATAGACTAAAATTGTGCCGAACGAGCTTCCCCAAGTCACGATAACACAGGATTTTTTATAATCTTCATCGGTAAAAACAGTTGTCATAATTTTCACGAGCGGCGGCCACATAAACGCTTGAGCCAACCCGTTTACTCCCCATACTGCCGCCATTTGATATGCAGATGTGCAAAACGGTATGGCAAAGTTTGTAAGAGCAGTTACCAAAAGGCCTGAAAAAATAAGCTTTTTCGGATTGAGTCTGTCGCCCAAAAATCCGCTTAAAAGCTGACCCAATCCATATGTTACGGCGCTTACCGTGAGTGCGAGCGACGCAATTGATTTTTGTATGTTTTCGGCGGCTGCCATTTCGGATATTACAGCCCCGTAATTAATTCTTGTAACATAGCTTATAAGATAAAGAAACATAAACAAAAGCGATGTGGTGAATACCGTTTTTTTATCTGCGATTTTTTCCATTTTATATATCCTCGCTTGTAATTAGTTGTATATTGTTGGTTTTATATATGTCTTTAATTTCGTCTGGAATTTCTGTATCGGTAATATAGGTAAATTTGGGGTTTATGTCGCACATTTTGACAAGCGAGCTTTTTCCGAATTTGCTGCTGTCGGCAACCACATAAACCTTGTCGCCCGACGAAATGAGCTTTCGCTGCATTTGCACAAATTGCGGCATATGTTCGCAAATTCCGTTTTTTAAAGATATACTGCTCGGAAATACAAACACTTTTCCGACCCTTATTTGTTCAAGCATTTTTTCGGCAAAATCACCGTAAAACGAATTTTCGCCCTTTAAGAAAAATCCGCCGCAAAGTATCATATTGAAATTTTTGTAGCTGCACGCTTTTTGGAAAACATCAAGCGAATAGGTGACAATAGTCAGCGTGTCAAATTTTTTCATTAAAACTCCAATAAATTCAACAGCTGTGCTCCCACTGTCAACGGCAATAATGTCGCCGTTTTCAATAAAGCTTGCAGCTGTGTGTGCAATTTCGCTTTTCTGTGTTTTTTGACTTTCCAAACGTGCGGAAAAACTTAAATACTTGTCGGCGGTAGGGGTTAGAACTGCCCCTCCGTGAACGCGGACAAGTTCGCCTGCTTTTTCCAAAGCAAGTAAATCCTTGCGTATTGTTTCAATCGATACGCCGAATTTTTTTGACAGAGCCGATGTTGTAATCGCCGACTGTGCTTTTATTATGTCGCAAATTTCTTTTCTTCTTATATCTGCAAACATTTGCAATCACCTCAAATAAAATACAACTTTATACAAGATATTATATCACCGCATATCTTTTATGTCAATGATTATTAACAATAAAAGCCACGGCTTTTTTGCCGTGGCTTATAAATTTTTATTTAGTCAATGCTTCCGGTGCTGACTGTGTTTGGAATTTGCCTTCCGCTTACGTCAACAGAAAAGTTTTCTTTGTAAATAAGCTCGGATACGGGAACAATTTTGTATCCGTCTGCGATAAGCTTTTCTAAAATCTGCGGCAGTGCTGCCGGGGTGTTTTTAGCCGCGTTGTGGAAAAGCACTATGGACCCGGGTTTTACCTTTGTTGTCACTCTGTCAATAATGGTCGGCACCGCCAAATCCTTCCAGTCAAGACTGTCAGTGTTGGCAACGGTTGGAATGTGCTTTTGCAAAAGGTTTTATAAAGATTATAATATGACACAGCGTTAAAAGAGTGAATTTTTTTAAAAGCAAGTTTTTATTAAAATTAATAATGTTTTTAAAAAAATTTTACATAGAATTTACTTTGGTATGATAGCAGATTTAACATGGAAGTATTAAAATATTGTTATGTATATTGGGAGGTATAAAATGAAATATGCAATTGTTGATATAGGTTCAGACTCTATGCGTCTTACCGTTTATGAGGTTGGAAACAATAATTTTAAAATTTTATTAAAGCAGAGAATTATTGCCGGACTTGCAAGCTATGTTAAAGACGGCAGGCTTACAGAAAAAGGCATTGAATGTGCTGCTGACAGTTTATTGGAATTTAAAGAAACAATAGATGCATTTAAAATAAAAAATATTCATATTACAAGCATTGTAGGCGATATTTGGAACACGCCAGAATATATGCTTTCGGCAAAGGCGAACAGGCAAAGTATTATATTTCGTCAGCTGATTTAATGACGCGAAATTTAAACCGCAGAATTGAAATTGCCTGTCCGATATATGACCGCGAAATTATTGATAAAATAAAATGGATTATTTCAACGCAGCTTGACGATAATGTCAAGGCAAGTTTTGTGACTTCAAACGGTTCATATTTAAGAAAGACAGATATAAACTACAATGTTAAAACAGACAGTCAGCAAGTATTTATGGAGCAAAGTATGCATAAGAAAGCTCCCGAATTTCATACTCCCGAATCCAATATACATAAAATTTTTTCGCGAATAAATTTAAAGTTAAAAATAATTTTTAATAAGAGCGAGGTCAAATAAATTGTATGTATAATTATATACGTTATTTTGATGAAAAGATTCTTTATTATATACAGAAAAAATTAAGATGCAAGGCTTTAAATTTTATTTTTCCAAAAATATCCGCCATTGGGAACGGAGGTTTTATATGGATAGCTGTTGCCGTAATATTAATGCTTAATAAAGCTTATAGGAAAACAGGATTAATTGTTGTATTCGGGCTTATGGCGGGGGTTATATTTGGAAATCTGTTATTAAAGCCTTTGGCGGCACGTCCGAGGCCATGCTGGAACGATAAAAGCATTGAACTGCTGATACCCGTTCCGCATGATTACTCCTTCCCGTCGGGACATACAATTTCGTCGGTAACCGCTTCGATAATCCTGTCGGTAAGCAGTAAATTCGGATACATATCAATTCCTGTTGCTGTTCTGATATCATTTTCAAGATTATATTTATATGTTCATTATCCGTCAGATATAATTGCAGGCGTTATAACGGGCATTTTAATATCTTTATGTATTCTTTATTTTATTTAACTCCAACCATCATTTTAAATATATTTTTTAGGTCATTAAAATTCTTTGCGTCCGGTCCTTTCATAATTTTGCGCAAATTAACAAAAAGGTTCCCGGCATCCGTTAGAAATCTTTGATTTCGGCAACGGAAAGGGGCTTGTTATATATCATCTTTGAGGCTTCGTAAAACTATCGTTTTTTGTAAACTACAAGTTCCGGTGAAGTGCAATTTTCACCATATTCACTGACCATCAAAAAGTCCATACCGGCAACCAATCCGTAACATTTAATCATTTCGCCGTCATTAAATTCACATTCAACCTGATTGCCCAAATATACCTCCCTGTCGTCGAGAAATTTAACAGAATTTCCGTTAGGCATCGGATATGCCAAATTTACATAAGACCCGTTTAATGCATAAAGCTCGTTGATTTCAGGCATACCGGGAATATTAAGCGAATTAAATTATTCTATCAATTTTTCTTTAAATAAGCTGTAACTTTCAATGCCGCCCGTATTTATGTATTGAGCTATAAAGCATTTTTTGCCGAAAGGACATCCGTTTGATGCCGTGCATCCTTTGCAGTTGTATTTTTGTCCGAAGCCGCATTGTGAGCAGTCGGCACCGCAGATTGATTTATTCATTATTCTTTTTACTCCTTAATTTTTATTGGCAGCACATTTAATATATTTCTCTGATATTATCGTGTTAATGAAACAAGAATTTAATCTTTATTAAAATTTGACGTTTTGACAGTTGCATTTAATTTTATTATAGCACTGTCGTTTTTAAAAATCAATATTAAAACCTAAACCCTGCTTAAAGTATACCGGTCAAAGTTTAAAGCTTAACTTGCGACATTCCGATTTTTTTATTTTCAAATTTTATTTGCAGCAATAATGAATAATATGGCAATTTAAAATAATTTGTAATCTTTGGCAGTCACACTTACATATTATTAATAATGAAGGAGGTGTTATGTGTGATTGTTAAAGATACATACATATCTAAAAATAGAAAGGACTATGAAGAAAAGCGAAACCTTATACACAGAAGATGCGTGCTGATAATTAGTGCCAAAAACGGAGGCAAGTAATTATGTACGCAATATACGCAAGACAGAGCATTGATAAAAAGGACAGCCTTTCTATTGAAGGACAGATTGAATTGTGCAAAAAATATTCGGGAGAGGACGCTGCTATATATAAGGACAAGGGTTTTTCCGGCAAGAACACAAACAGACCGGCTTTTTTGAAGCTTATGGAGGCAATCGAATCAGGAAAAATCAAAAAAGTTTATGTTTATCGTCTTGACAGAATAAGCCGCTCTATTTCGGATTTCGGCAAAATATGGGAGCTTCTCGAAAAGCACGGAGTTCAGTTTCAGTCAGTTACCGAACAGTTTGACACCTCAACCCCTATGGGACGTGCAATGCTTAATATCGTCATTACCTTTGCACAGCTGGAACGCGAAACAACAGCGGACCGAGTAAAGGATAACTATATACACCGTTTTACAACCGGCGCGTGGCCCGGAGGACCTGCGCCTTACGGCTTTGATATAAGCAGAGCTAAAGACCAAACCGGCAAAACCGTGTCTGCATTAATTGCAAATCCCGAAAAAAGCGAAATTGTCAGAAAGATATTTGAAATTTATTCAGACGAAGGAATGTCCTTGCGCAAACTGGCGAAGGAGCTGATGCAATCAGGCATACACGGGCCAAAAAGAGAAGTATGGGATAACGTAACCCTTTCGCGGCTGCTGCACAGCCCGGTTTATGTTAAGGCTGATGAAGATATATATTGGTATTATATGTCGATGGGGGCTGAAATTAAGAGCGGTATTTCAGATTTTGACGGCGTGCACGCATGCAACGTAATAGGTCAAAGGGACAGAGGAAAAAACAAGTATAACTCAATTGAAAATCAAAAGGTTGCGGTTGCAAATCATTATGGACTGATTGACTCAAAGCTTTGGTTAAAGGTTCAGAACAAGCTTTCAAACAATAGGCAGATTTCACTCGATAATGCGGGCAAGTACAGTTGGCTTACGGGAATTTTAAAATGCCGCTGCTGCGGATATGCGGTAAAATTTAATTATATTAAAGGGGAGG
>JALEIO010000195.1 GCA_022769845.1 Oscillospiraceae bacterium | reverse complement strand
TCAATTGATCAGGATTTATATGAGGCTTGCGCAATTGACGGAGGCGGACGTCTGAAACAGACAATTCACATAACGCTTCCAGGAATTGCGAGAACTATTGTAATTATGTTTATTATGAAGATAGGCGGACTTCTTACGGTGGGTTATGAATCTATTCTTTTGCTGTATCAGCCGTCAACTTACGAAACCGCGGATGTTATAAGTACATATGTTTACAGATTGGGCATAGAAGGCGATCAGCAGTCACTTGCCACCGCTGTGGGATTATTTAATTCGGTCGTATCGTTTATACTCATTATGGCGGCAAACTATATCAGCAAAAAAGCGTCGGATATTTCGTTGTGGTAGGAGGTGACATCAGATGCTAAACAGAATGAGTAAGAGCGAAAAACTTTTTCAAACAGTAAATTACATATTTTTAACATTTATTGGAGCAATAATGCTTTATCCGCTGCTCTACGTTTTTTCTGCCTCCGTTTCAGACCCGCAGATGGTTGCGGCAGGAAAAGTAGTGTTTTTGCCAAAGGGAAATATTACACTTGACGCGTATAAAATGGTTTTGTCGGACAAACAAATATGGGTTGCATACGGAAATACAATTATATATGCGTTTGGAGGAACGTTTTTAAGCCTTATATTTACAACGCTGGGCGGATATCCGCTGTCGAAACGCAGACTGCGCGGAAGAAGATTTTTTAATCTGATGTTTGCGTTTACAATGTGGTTTAACGGCGGAATTATACCGCTGTTTCTTACGATAAAGGATTATGGCTTATTAAACTCAAGATGGGGCATATTGATTACCTTTTTAATTGATACGTTCAATTTAATTCTTGTAAGAACGTATTTTGAATCCATACCCGATACAATGGAGGAAGCGGCAAGAATAGACGGTGCAAACGACTGGGGCATACTTCTTAAGATATATCTTCCGCTTGCAAAGCCGATATTGGCAACGATAGGCTTATATTACCTTGTAGGAAAATGGAATTCTTATTTTTGGTCGATGGTTTTGCTTCGCGACGAGTCGAAGATACCATTGCAGGTGGTGCTTCAAAAGCTTATTGTTAATATGACCAGCGCCGGAATTAACCAGAATAATACGAATGTTGAGTCGGGCGGAGTGGTTAAGGAGACTGTGATTTATACCACTATTGTCGTTTCTGTTGTGCCTATGCTTATGATTTATCCGTTTTTGCAAAAATATTTTGTAAAGGGAATTATGGTAGGGGCTATTAAAGGATAGGAGGACAGGCAGATGAAAAAATGTGTTGCGTTTATACTTGCAATTAGCTTAATTATTTTGCAAATACCAATATCCTATGCTCAAAGCAATACCGTTACGGTTCTTCAGTCGGGAACAGAAGTAACTTTGAGCGGAAAATTGGATATTACTCTTAAAAATGAGATTATAAGCTGTGCAGTGACCGATAATACGGGAAAATATTACTATATAGATTTTTTAAACAGTGAAAACGGAATATTTTCATTCAGTATGAAATTTGACCAAAATATGCCGACACAGGAATTAACGGCAATTTTATCATCAGAATATATGAACAATCCGATTTACCATACCTTTTTATATAAAGGAAGCAACGAATTGGAGACATTGCTGGAAAGGCTTAATTTGGCAGAGTCGGCAAAGACATACGGCGAAATTCTTATGGAAAAGTATAATGATGAGATGACCAATATGGAATATCTCAATCTGGATATGGGAAAACTTTCCGGACTCAATGAGCCGTATGACAATATTTATGCTTATCTTAAAAATCATGGCCCGTATACTGCTGATAATTTCAGCACAATGGAAAAGCATTATCTTCGTTCCGTTGAGCTTGAGACCATTAATCAGGCAGACGCTGACGGAGTTAAAGAGGCGATAAAGACAAAGGGCAAAGAACTGGGCATTGTGGTTGAAAACTCTGTTACGGAAAAACTTATAGCAGAGCATATGGATGCAGAATACACCGACCTCATATACGAAAAAATGACGGAAATAAATATTGCAGATGAGTTAGGCTTAAAAACCGCTTATGACGCGTGTACGGCGCTTACGGCGATTGAACATCCGAAAAACGGACGTTATGACGCGGCGTATGTTGTGGAAAACTGCTGCGAAGCTCTGGAAATTTCACAGGAAATGGACCGTTTTAACAAGCTGTCTGATGAAAAGAAAATTTCGGTTCTTACGTCAATTACAGGAAAAAGCTATACAGTCAAAACGCTTAAGAGTGAATTTTTAAGGCTAATAGATGAGCAGGAAAGCATAAAAGATAATTACAAAAGCTCATCAAGCCGCGTAAATACGGGATTAAAACCCGACATACCGATTGCAGTGCCCGATACAGAGGAAACAAAGCCCGGCGAGAAGCAGCATACCTTCAACGATATAAAAGACGTACCCTGGGCAATCGACGCAATAGAAAAATTAAAAGATAAGGGAATTATTTCAGGAAAGTCTTCGGATACTTTTGACCCTTATGCAAATGTTACGCGTGAAGAATTTGTAAAAATGATTGTGCTGTCTGCCGGAATAAAAGTTATGGACGGCGAAGTTGCATTTGCTGACGTACCCTCTGACAGCTGGTGCAGACAATACATAAAATCTGCGTGCGACGCAGGCGTATTATATGGCGTCAGCGAAAATCAATTCGGTATCGGATTGCCGATAACACGTCAGGATATTGCGGTAATTGCTTATAGATTAATGGAAAAAGCCGATACAGAAAAAAATGCCGGCAATGCGGATTTTAAAGATTTTGATTTAATTGCGGATTATGCTAAACAAGCTGTAAGCTTTTTGTCGGCAAACGGGATTATCAGCGGAACACCGGAAGGAAATTTTGAGCCTGCAAGCAACGCAACGCGGGCAGAAGCAGCGGTTATTCTTTATCGTGCCATAAGTTTTATGGGCAAAAATTCAATCTTTGACGGCAAGGGCGATGCAGAAAATATAGAAGAAGCAAACGAAAAGGCAAAGCTTTTGGACGGATTGGGTTTTTTGGATTTAAAATATAAGGACAGAGAGAATTTTACGCGCGGAGAATTTATGGAAATTGCAGTTGCACTCTTTGGTTATCCGGTGCAAACAAGCGGAAAATTTTCAGATGTAGGTGCAGATTCGCCGCATTATGAAGCAATTGAAACGGCGGCTGCGCACGGGTTAATTAAAAGCGATACAGAATATTTTTACCCTGATGAGAAAATCAAGTGGGGCGAAGCGCTGAAAATATTTGTAACCGGTATGGGTTATGCGCCTGTTATGGAAAACGGAGAAGATGGCATTAAAAAAACGGCATCAGCTCTCGGAATTATGCCGTCGGAAAATCTTGATGAAGGCGTGTCGTATGACAGTTTGTTAAACGTTGTTTATAAGCTTTTAAATGCGGATATTCTTGAAACGGCTTATTACGGCTTGGAAGGAAACAAGTATGAAAAAGGCGGAAAGCTGTTAGAAAAGGTTCATAACATTTACACAGTAAACGGTTATGTTACAGAGACTGAAATTTCGGGATTGTACGGTCCGAGCAGCATTGGAAAAAACGAAATAAGAATTAAAACCGCAGACGGATATTTGACAGCGTCAATGAATAATGCCGCAGAATATCTTGGGCATAAGGCAGAAGCATATGTAAAATATCTTAAGGACGATAAAAAGGAAATTGTATATCTGAAGATGACAGACGAAGGCAAAAGGGTTATACAAAGTGAAGATATAGATTTTTTTGACGGAAAAAATTTAAGTTATTTTGACGGCGGAAGGACAAAAACGCTTCGTGTGTCTGACGATGCGGCGATTATATACAACGGTGCTGCAATTACATCGGGCGAAGAATTTACAGATGAATGGTATAAACCGGAAAATGGAAATATTACGTTTATTAAAGGCGAGGGAATTGGAGATATTCTTATAGTCACCGGATATGACTGTATAGTATTTTCTTCGTATACAGAAAAAAACGATACTATAACGCTTCATGACAAATATGGCGGAAAGGCTTACAGCTGCGATAAAAATCAGATTGTTTTCTATGACCAATCAGGCAATGAAATTATGCCTTCGGCTCTTTCGGAATATGACGTAATATCTGTTTGTTCGCCAAAAACAATGAGTGATTCGGCAAAGGTTAGGGCGTATGTTTCAAACAATGGAATTACGGGTACTATAACTTCAATGAATCTTGAAGAAAAAGAGGTGTTTTTGGAAGCGGAAAGCTTCCATTTAACAAATAACCTTGCAAGCTTTATAAATGCCGGAAAGGCTCCCGCATTTAAGCTTGGACAAAGCGGAAAGTTTTATGTGGATTATTTTGGAAAGCTTGCGGCGTTTGACACACAAGCAGACAATACGGGGGATAATCTTGCATATCTGATTGATATTACAACGGATGACAGACCGGATAAGTACATTTTTATAAAAGTGCTGACGGCGGACAATAAAATTAAGACGTATCAAACAAAAAGAAAAGTAAAGGTTGACGACGAAACCGTTACATACGATAAATTTTATGACAGGTTTGTTCAGGAGGGAGAAGTGCAGCAGCAGCTTTTGCTTTTAAATCTTGACGAGGACGATTTTGTAACATCAGTCTACACAGCAAAGGAAAGAGGCGGCATCGGCAGGCTGGTAAAAACCTATACGCCAAAAAACAATTCGGAAACGCTGGCTTATCGGGCTATGGCATACGGTCTCGGCGGAAAAATGGTAATAGGTATAAGCGCTACGAAGGTGTTTGTTGTTCCGAATGAAAAAACGCTTGCATCAGCTACAGATGACGATTATGTTGCAACGACGCGGGATTATTTTGTTGACGGCTTGAATTACAGGGTTCAGAGCTATTCGGTGTCGGAAGAAAATGTTTTGGAGGACGCTGTTGTTGTATATGTTGATGCCGGATTGGATAATATCAAAATTACAGACGGAAGTACGCTGGGGTTGGTGGATGAAATTTTCCGCGGTTTAAATGATGAGGAAGAAGCGGCAGATGTTATTACAATGATGTATAACGGAAATCTGCAAACATTTTATGTTGACGGCGGTGTGGATATAAGCGATATTCATTCCGGCGACGCTGTTCAGATTAAGCTTAATGCGGACAACGAAATTCAAAAAATCAGGAAAGTGTTTGATTATGAGACAAAAACTGTGCTTATGGGCAATACATACGGTTCGTTTCTTGACGGACTGCATTTGATGTATGGTCCGTGCATCAACATTAAAGATACTGCCATTGAGCAGGAATCGGTATATTCAAACGGGCTTACGGATGTAGAAAAGTTTTTGATACAGGGGAACTGCTATGTTTATGACAGCAGCCTCAAAAAATCGCGTGTTCGTATTGGCAGCTATACAGAAATTCAGTCTCAAAGGCTTGCGGGGGATGACGCGACAATTATTTTAAGCAGGAGAAACGGAGGGACGACGAGAGAATATATTATTTACAAATAAACGGTAAAAATCAGAAAGGAAGGGTAAAAATGAAAAAAATCAGAATGTTCGGCGCTTTTATACTGACAGTTATGCTGCTTTGCAGCTGTCAAAACACCGAAAAGACAAACATGGCAGGTTCGGATACGGTGAAAAAAATATCCGACAAACCTATTACGCTATCCATTTATCAAATTGATATGGACGCATTTGACTCGGAATGGCCTGTGTTTAAACAGGCGCAGACTTGGACCAATATAGGACTAAAGGGAGTTTTGGCAAAAAGCACTACGGATGCGGACCAGTCGTTTAATATGATGATGGCGTCGGGTGATGTTGCAGATATTGTTGTGAACTGGAAGGAGAATTTTAATAAATACGGAATGCAGAAGGCATTTATTCCGCTTCAGGATTTGATTGAAAAATATGCGCCCAATATCAAAAAATATCTGGACGAAAACCCCGAAGCAAAACGCTTTATAACTGCCCGTGACAACAACATTTATTATATTCCGTATGTAACGGACGGAAAGGTACAGATGACATGGTTTGTGCGTCAGGACTGGCTGGATAAGCTTGGACTTGAACAGCCGAAAACAGTTGAGGAATACTATAATGTTCTTAAAGCATTTAAGGAAAAAGACCCCAACGGAAACGGCAAAGCTGATGAAATTCCGTATTTTAACCGAAATGTCGGCTCAAATTATGAACAGTCGGTAACTCCGCTTTTGATGCTTTGGAAAGCGCACAGCGAAATTTATGTTGACGATAACGGCGAGGTTCGTTACGGTCCGTTAGAGCCGGAATTTAAAGAAGCAATGAAAAATATTGCGCAATGGTATAAAGAAGGCTTGATTGACGAGGAAATTTATACGCGCTCTAACGCAAGGGATGTGCTTTTGGCAAACAATACAGGCGGAAGCACACATGACTGGTGCGGAAGCACTGCGGCTGTAAATGAGCTTTACAAAGATAAAATACCGGGATTTAACTTTATTGTTATGGCGCCTCCGGGAGGCGAGGAATACAGCGCACGTCAGCAAATCGGCAGAAACGGCTGGGGAATTGCCGCCTCTAACGAGCACCCTGTGGAAACAATCAAATATTTTGATTTTTGGTTCTCGCCTGAAGGTATAAGACTTGCAAATTTCGGCATTGAGGGTGAGGATTATACAATGGCTGACGGTAAAGCAATATTTACCGACAGCGTATTGAACGGCGAAAAAGACGTGGTTACTCATTTGAGAGAAAAAGGTGCTCAACGCACAATAGGCACCCGTCAGCTGTATGAAGAATATGAGGTTCAGTGGCTTAATCCGATTGCAAAGGAAGGTGCGCAAATGTATCTTGACAACAATTATGTTAAGGATATGACCTTTGTGGGACTGCCCGTAAGCGATGAAGATCAGAAAGCTGCGTCTGCATATTACGCTGACTTAAACACATACGTTCGTGAACAAATGCAAAAATGGGTGCTTGGAACAGAGTCGGTAGATGCGACATATGATAAGTTTATTAACGGACTGAAACAGATGAAGGTTGACGATTACCTTGCGCTTATGAAAAAAAGCAGGGCAAATTATATGAGTAAATAAACGAAAAGAGGGGTATTTTTATGAAAAAGACAGTATGTTTGGTTATTTGCCTTATTATGGCAATGTCAGCTTGTTTAAACTGCGCGTACGCTTTGGACGATAACGGTGTGGGAGAAGTATATTACACAAATGATTTTTCAACGGCGGAAAAGGTTTCCGAAATGAATAGCACGGCAACATTTGACAACGGAACGATGAAGCTTCCTGGTAAGGACAGTGCATACATACTTAATTTCGGCAGCAGTAAAATACCGAATATAAATTCCGTTAATGCTACGATAGAAATCAATTTTATAATTAAATCCGAGTCGATAGCTAACTGGACGGGTTATATGTTAGGCTTGTTTGACGGAACATCTACAACTACCGGCGCAAGAGCGTGTTTAGGGTATACATACAACGGCATATATGTTGTTGAAAAATTAAAAGACGGAACAGGTTCTTGGGACAGCAGTGTTGTTTTAAGCAACAGCATAGCTGCAAACCAAAATCATAAGCTTTGTATGGTTATGACAAGCGGACAATATGATTTATATCTTGACGGCAATAAAATTACTGCAAGCAAACTTAACTTAAATTCATCGGGACTTACAGATGTTACCGCAATCAATTATATGAACAGCGGAAATTACCTTGCAATGCATTTTGATGACATATTGGTAAAAGAAATGGGAACAATGGCTCTTCGCTCGTCAACCGTTGCGGACGGTGCGGCCGATGTTTCGGTAAATACACAAAAGCTCGAGCTTAAGTTTGAAAATCCGCTTACATCTGAAAGCAAAGAAAATATTACGGTTTCCGGCTTAACAAAAGATACCGATTATACTGTGGAAATCGACCAGGTAAACGACGCAAGAACGGCAGTAATCACTTTTAACAACGCGCTTGAGCAAAATACTTCTTATACGGTTAATTATAATGTTGCCGACTATATGAGCGCAGAATCAAACGGAGAAATCCGCTTTACTACCGAAGCTAATGCAACACCTCCGGAGCCGGTTGAAACTACTGTGTCTGCAGAGCCTGCAAGCGGTGCGACAAACGTAAACGCCTATAGCCCAATTGTATTTACATACAATAAAAATATAGACACAGAAACTGTTCCGGCAGAGCTGACGCTTTCAAACGACAGAAAAGCAAATATAACGGTGTCCGGAAAAACAATAAGCGTACTTCCGGTAAATCCGTTAGCGGCAAGCGAAACAATTACCGTTACTCTGCCTGATACAATAAAAGACGCGGAGGGTGAGGCAATTCCGACAAGTACGACTACATATACAACTATGGAGGATTCCGTATACTTTGCGCATATATTCAGAGACAGAGATAATCCGGAGCAGACAACCTCGGAATTTCCCAAAACGCCGTATCTTGTTGAAATCCCTCAAAGCAGCGGAGACGGCTTTACAAAAGGAAACGGATTGATAGAGAATGGCGGAACACTTACGTTAATTTATAAACTGGATCAGGGAATTGACTGCGTTGAAACAATGGAGTATTATGCGTCGCAGCCGGAAGGCAGCCGAGGCAGTGCAAGCTATTACATTGGCAATCAGAAGGAAAACCTTGTAAGCGAAGAAAATAAAATTGGCCCCTCCAACGTAATAAAGGATTCCAGAGACAATGGCACGGGCGGGCAAAATCAGTACGTTAAAAATATATTTACAAGCGACGGAACACAAAAATATTTTGCTGTTGTTGTAAATGGAAAAAATTATGTTCCGCAGCTGCAATATGTAAAATTTAATCAGCCGAAACCCGAGACAGTAGCGTCGGATATCCCGACTGCAGACGGAAACAGCGTGACTTTTACCTTAAATTCAAGGCTTGACGCTGAGAGTGTGAGTGCAGATAAATTTAAAGTGGACGGCGAATCTGTTATCAGTGCGACAGCCTCGGGCAATAAACTGACTTTAATATTTAATGCGCTGGACTTTCAGAAAACATACACAGTGACCGCGGAGGGTGTAACAAACATATACGGTATGCCTTTGTCCGAATTAAAATTTATAACTCCAAAGGCAATAGAGGTTGTATCAAGCGGCATTTCGGAAGCAGACTTGAGCGGTACAACGGCTACGGGAAAGGCAACGTTGAAAAACAATTCTCCCGAAGACAGAGAGGTTATGGTTGTATCAGCTTATTATGACGGAAAGCAAATGCTTCAGTCAAAGGTTAAAAAGGTTCAGATAAAAGCAGGCGAAACGGGGGATATTACATTGGAAGCTCTTGACATTACCGGCGCCGGCGAAAATAATTTTGTAAAGGTTTTTGTATGGCTTGCAGATACGATGCAGCCTGCATCCGAAGCGTTTAGGTTGCCGGACTCTGCGCAAAATTAAGCAATTTAAATATAATGGATTTTGTATTAAAAAAATAATTTGGGAGGGAATACAGCTTGAAAAAATATTTATGCACATTATTGATTGTTATTTTGGCGGCATTGACTGCCAATACGGTGTTAGCACAGGATTTTTCAGTTGTATTTCCCGACCGAATTACACATCCTTTTGTGTGCATTTCGGACGTTGATACAGTAATTTCAAAGACAAATAAAACCCCCGGAGATTATTGGTATCGGCGCATAAAGGCGGTTGCTGACGATGCATTAAATCAACCGCTTATTAAAAATGTTGACTCGGACAGAAATAAAGCTCTTTCACAGCTGCGCACAGAAAAAGGAAAAATTGAAGCTTTAAGTATGATGTATTTGCTTACGGCAGATACAAAGTATTGCGGCAAAGGTTTTGACAGAATACAGGCATTGGCATCGCTTGGCGTGCCGTCTGAATTTGACGACCATTATTTATATATTGCAGAGCTTGCATATACCTATGCGGTGGCATACGATTGGCTGTATAACGGCTTGGACGAGGAGCAAAAGAGTGTAATTGCAACTGCCGTTAAGACGCAGTGTCTTGACAAAGCAGGGGATAAGGTCATAAACGGAACAGAATTTGCCGCTCTTACTACAAATCTTAATACTGTTTGTATAGGCGGAATTACCACTGCCGCTATGGCGGTATGCGAGGTTTATCCGCAGTTGGCATCGGATATTATTGAAGGGGCGATAAAAAATACACCGAGGGCAATTCAAAGCTGGGCGCCGGACGGCATATACGGCGAAGGCTCTATGTACTGGGATTACGGAACGATATATCTTGCATATATGATATCTACAATGGATAATTTGTTTTCGACGGATTTTGGATTGTCTAATGTAAACGGATTTGATAAAATCGGGGAATTTCCGCGGTTTATAAACGGAAATTCCGGTCTTGATTTCAATTTCGGGGACAGCATTGAAACCCCGTGCGCCGGTGCCCAGCTTTATTGGTTTGCGTCAAAAACATATAATCCGCCGATAGTTTTGCCAAGGTGGGAAAGAAGATCCGGCGGCAGTGTTTATGATTTAATATGGTATGATGAATCATTGAAAAACGAAGCGTTATCGGCAGAATATAAAGATGAACTGAAAGAAGGAAGAGTTAATATTGCCTCGTTTAGAACCAATGAAAAAAACGGCATATACGCAGCGGTTAAGTGCGGCGACAACCAAATGCCCCATACTGATTTAGATTTAGGCAATTTTGTTATTGACGCGATGGGAGAACGCTGGGCGGCGGATTTGGGTGCAGAACCTTATACAAATGATTATTTTGTGATGAGCCTTCCCGAATCTCCAAGATGGACCTATTATGCAAAACGTGCGGAGGCGCATAATGTGCCGCTTATTAACCCCGGTTATACGGCAGACCAGAATGTTAATGCAAAATGTAAGATATCGGAATTTTTAAGTGATGAAAGCAGCGGATATGCATTGATTGATTTGACACCGGCATATCCCGAGGCACGTTCTGTTAAGCGCGGACTGGCAGTTATTGATGATAAAAGCCGCGTTGTTTTGCGGGATGAAATACGTATGAATGAGCCGGGGATAATATACTGGATGTTTCATACAAAAGCCGAAGCAAGAGTTGCTGACGGAGGAAAAACCGTATATCTTACAAAAAACGGAAAAGTTATGAAAATGACGTTGCTCGCAGGAAACGGAATATTTGAAACAGCAAAAGAAAAGCCGTTTGAAACAAGTCCCAATCCTGCGCAGAATTTGGACAGAAGCGAATACACAAAAATTTATATAAAACTGAACAATGTTTTAAGCTGTGACATTTCGGTGCTTTTTACCCCTCTGTATTTGGGGCATTATGAAAAAATGATTACAACGCCTTACTGTGTTCCGCTTTCGGAATGGAGCAAAATTTACGGCGGCGGCAAAGAGATTTCAACAACAGAAGGAATTAAGAACCGTCAGATAAATGTCAGCAGAAATATCAAAGCGCTTCATTTTGAAAATATTGACTGTGAAATTAATCAGATTACTTGTTATGAAAACAACGAGATAATTGAATTAAATATAAATAAAACCGCTGATGGAGTATGTGAAGTTGATTTTGGAGAGAAAATCAAACCGAGTACAAATTATACGATTGATTTTAACGGCAGATGTTTTTCTTTTTCAACGGCTGCCGCAAAAGCATGGAGTATGACCGATAATTTTGTTGAGACAAACGGACCTGCAAAAGTGACGGCATATACCAACTGGCTTGGTTTTGCCGTAAGCGCTGACAGTAAAGAAGCTCCTAATTATACGGTGGTTTCCGGCGACGAATTAAAGTATGGTATAAATGATATTACCATTTATATGGGCGCTTCGGCAGAAAGTGTAAAACTTATATATCACAGAGAGGATACAACAAAAGTGAATGTCAGCGGCTATACACGGCTTAACGGTATGCCCGAATGTGAAGTTAACATTTATGCTGCGGAAAATATAAGTGATTATAATGATATTAAGCAATGGAACAAGCTTGAAACCGTTCGGAAAATTTCTTCCGATACGGTAGGGGACGGATATTATATTGTTACATACACCGCCGAATCGGAAATTGGTGTAAATGATATTATGATTGAATTGTCACGCCCCGAAGGTGCACAGGGGCAAAGTATGTATCTGCCTCAAATAAGCAAAGTAACGCTTACATCAGGATAGAACGTCAGATAGGAGTTAAACATTATGATATACTGCAAAGATGATTTGATTTTTGAAACGGATTCCGAATATGATGTCAGAATATCGTCTTTGGAAAATACAAAAAACAATGCGGTTATAAAAATCAGCATTGATTTTTGCGGAAAACAGTCGCCGCAGCCGACAACAATTAAGTGGACAACCAAAGGCGGCGAGATTTATACAAGATGGAATTGTATGGGAGAGCAAAACAGAAGATTGTACCCAAATTGGGAAAAAAGCTGCAATAAATCACGTTCAGCAAGCGGCATGCCTTTGCAGTGCTATTTGGGAAAAGACGGAAAAAACAAAATTACCGTTGCGGTATCTGATGTAAAAACGCCTATATATATAAAATCCGGATTTATAGAAGAAAATTCGCAAATATCCTGGGAATTAGTTTTATTTTCACAGAAAATCGGCGAAATAAGCGAATACAGCACAGAACTGATGATAAATACGGAAAGCGTATCGTATCAGGAAAGTATAGAAAAGGTTTGCAAATGGTGGGAAGGCTTTGGTTATTCATATAATTATGAGCCTGAAGAAGCGTTTAATCCTGTATATTCAACATGGTATTCGTATCATCAGAATGTGACGCCTGATACGCTGCTTGAGGAATTGAAAAGTGCGTCAAGGTTAGGAATGAAAACCGTTATTGTTGACGACGGCTGGCAGACGGACGATAACAGCAGGGGATACGCATACTGCGGAGAATGGAGACTGGCGCAAAGCAAAATTCCCGATATGAAGCTGTTTGCCGACCGGGTTCATCAGCTCGGTATGAAAGTTATGCTGTGGTTTTCCGTTCCGTATGTCGGTATATACTCAAAGGTTTTTGAACGCTTTCGCGATAAACTGCTTGACCCGGACAGCAATGAACATTTTGTGCTTGACCCGCGGTATCCTGATGTAAGAGAATATTTGGCAAGGTCGTATGAATATGCGCTGACAGAATGGAATATAGATGGACTTAAGCTTGATTTTATCGATTCTTTTCAAATGACAAAAAGCAGTAAAACTTTTTCTAAAGGAATGGATACAGGCTCTGTGGAGGACGGAGTTTGTATTTTGCTTGATGAAATTTACAAAAGGCTTACTGCAATCAAGCCCGATATATTAATAGAATTCAGGCAAAGTTATGTCGGACCCGTTATGCTCCGTTACGGCAATATGATACGTGCCTTTGACTGTCCTATGGATCCTGTGACGAACCGTGTTTGCATTATTAATTTGAGAATGACATCAGGCAAACGGGCCGTTCATTCTGATATGATTATGTGGGATACGGCTGAACCTGTGGAATCTGCCGCAGATAAGCTTATAAATATTTTATTTTCCGTACCTCAAATTTCGGTGAAAATCAATGAATTATCCAAATCTCATTACAAAATGTTAAAGCATTATCTCAAGTTTTGGAATGAAAATAAGGATGTAATTATGAAAGGCAGGCTGAAGGCAGAAAAACCGGAAGCTAATTATAGTTTGGTCACATCCGAAAAGAACGGAAAAATGGTAGCTGCCGCATATACCGACAGAGTTTTACATATTGATAAGATTTATACAAAGCTTATATTTGTAAACGGAACAGACAAATGTAAGCTATACATAGAAAATGACAGCGATGAAACAAATTATCAATATGATATTTATACTTGCACGGGAGAATTGATACAAAGCGGCGATATTATATTAAAAAAAGGCGTTAACTCATTTTCGGTTCCTGTATCGGGTTTGATATTGTTAAAAATGTCAGATGAAATGTTTTAGGCTTGCAAAATAAGGGAGGGTGCAGTATGAAAATATCTTTATGGCGGCGCATAACAGGTTTAATTATAGCGATTGCAATGCTTATACCGTCAATGTCAGGTTTTGCTCTTGACAAGAATTATCGCAGAGCCGGCTTGATTGATGATATGAGCGGCATAGGTTTTATGAAGTCATATGAAAACATTGTATTTTCCGAAAAAGGCGTTGAAGCTGAAAGCGGAAAAAGAGCAGTTATTGAATATCAGCTGGCGGATGAGTTTTCTTTCGGAAATATTTTTTATGAGGGAAATGCGGAAAATATAGCTGTATCGGTATCAAAAAAAGGCGGAGAATATAAAGATGTTATCTTTACGGATAACGGAAATTACATAAATATTGAGAATAAAAAAAGCGGAATGCATATTATTCGTATTCAATTTGCCTATGATACCGCAATAACCAATGTAGAATTAAATACTACGCGAACTGAATTAAGCAAAAGCGCCGCCGCAAGCGTTATAAAGCTGCCCGAAAAAGATATGGCGGATATATTAAAAGAAAACGGTATGTATGGCGTACATCCGAGGGTTCTTGGGAGTGAAAAAAACTTTAGCCGTATTTTGGAACATATTTCTGACGAGCCGTTTAAAACCTTTTACGGTACGGTAAAGAAGGCGGCGGACAATTTGCTGGACAAAGACTGTGTGCAGTATGTGGCAAATGCGGACGGACTGCTTGAACCGGCGCGCGAAGTTAAACGCAGAGTGGAATATTGTTCTATGATGTGGCGCTTGACTAAGGAGAGTAAATATGGCGAACGCGCCTGGAAAGAAATTGAAAATGCAATTTCATTTCCGGATATATATCCCGAAATAAGCGGTTTGGTTATTTCGGAACTGCTGTTTGCATACGGTTTGGGGTATGATTGGCTGTATGACTTTTTGGACGCAGACCGTGAAAAAATGCTTCGTGAGGAAATGGTCAATCGTTTAAACTTTATGAACAGGGAGATTGGAGTAAATGCGAATTGGGGACTTTTGACAAATAATATTCACAGTGTTGTACGCGGAGGTACTTGCGTTGCCGCGATTGCGTTATTGGAAAAAGAGCCCAAGCTTTCGGACGCTCTTATCCGCAAATGCGTTTCGGAGCTTCCTGTCAGTATGAAAATGACAGCGCCCGAAGGAGTATATCCTGAAGGTCCGTCATATTGGGATTATGGAACTATATATACTGTGCATTGTATGGCGACTTTAGAAGCTGCGTTTGGAACCGACTTTGGACTTAACAAGGTGACAGGATATGACAAAACAGGAGAGTTTCCACTGTTTATTTCCAGCCCGATGGGTGCGGCATTTAATTTTGGAGACAGCGGTTCTTATTCGCCGGGCGGCGCACAGCTTTATTGGATGGCGGAAAAATACAATAAGCCTTTATATTCGTGGTATCAGCGCCGCGTGAACGGAGGAGGCGGCGTGTTTGATTTGATTTGGTACAATCCTGAATATGATGTAAACCCCGATTTGGCAGATGTTCCGCTTGACGCCGTTAAAAACGGGGAACAGAATTTTGCAGCCTTCAGAAGCTCGTGGACAGATTCCGACGGACTGTATGCCGCAATAAAAGGCGGTTACAATCAAACTACGCACGGTGATCTTGACATTGGCAGCTTTATGATTGACGCACTGGGAAAAAGATGGCTTTTGGATTATGGATATGAAAAATACAGCAATCCCGGTATTTTTGAAAGAAATACAAACGCCAAACGTTGGACGTACTACGGAAAACGTGCCGAAGCGCACAATACGCTTGTGATGAACCCGTCCAATGCGCCGGACCAGGATGTATTTGCCAGCTGTGAAATTGACGAATTTTTTGTAAGCGGCGGCGGAGGCTACGCTGTAATAGATATGACGGCGGCATATAAGAAATATGCAAAAAGCGTGGTTCGCGCTATGATGGTTTTTGACAGGAAACGTCAGGTTATGATAAGAGATGAAATAATCGGCAAGGATTCGTCAAAGGTTTGGTGGCAAATTCATACTCCGGCAAATATCACTTTAAGCGCCGATAAAAAGAGTGCGGTTCTTGAGATAGACGGCGAAAAAATGATGGTAACTTTAAAAACGCCTGATGACGCGGTATTTGAAATTCGTGACAGCGCACCGCTTCCGGGAGCGCCGACGTCGGCACTAAGTATTGACAGAACGGCAGATTCGCGGACTTTGGCTGTAAATCTTAAAAATGTGAAGCAAACTGCAATCACTGTTATTTTTTCGCCTTATTGGGGCGGCGAATTGGATGACGACAGGTATGTGCCTGATATAAAACCGATTGAAGAATGGGAAATTAAGCAGGAAGAGTATGCCTCTGTTGATGAAATTTTACTTGACGGTCAGCCTTTAAAAGAGTTTAATCCCGAACGATTTACTTACACGGTTGAACTTCCGAGAAAAAGCGAACACAGACCTTTAATAACCGCAAAATCCGATAAATATAAGGTTGAGATTAATCAAAGCGAGTCGGTAACAGGCCGTGCAGTTATAAAGGCAGAGGGAGAGGGCGTTTTGCCGGCTAAATATATAGTAAATGTATCTTATGAAAAGCTTTCTCAAATTCCGTTGGGAACCGAGGAATATATACCCGTTTCATACAAGGCTACGGGAGAGCAGGAGGGAAACGGAGCCGAACGCTGCATTGACGGAAATCTTGATACAAAGTGGGCGGTTGAAGGTGCCGATCAATATATTACCTTTGATTTGGGCGAAACAAAATCAATAAGAGCTGTCGGAATTGCGTTTACAATGGGCAACTCGAGAAATGATTATTTTGCGGTAGGCATTTCGGAAAACGGAAGTGACTTTACAGAAGTTTATAAAGGCGAAGGAGACGGTTCGACAACATCTGTTGTTCCGTATGAATTTGCAGATACGGTTCGGGCAAGGTATGTAAGGTTATATGTGAAAGGAAACAACACCAGTAAGTGGAACAGTGTATCGGAGGTAAAAATTTATGGCGATTTCTAACGGAGGGCAGTATGAAAAACTTACGCTTCCAGAGTCGGTTGAAAAATGGGTAAATGATGTATGGCGTGGAATTGACGCTAAATTAAGCTGTGTTGCGCCGCGCGTGAGAGGAAAAATTCCGTATTCGGCAAAAGACGGCGTGTTTGACGACAAGAGTGCATGGCCGCTGGTTTGGACAAATGGATTTTGGCCCGGGATGATGTGGCTTATGTATGCGGCAACGGGAAAAAAACTTTATGCAGACTGTGCTTTAGAGGCGCAGTCTGCAACAGAAAAAGCGCTCAAGCATTATGAATATTTGTCGCACGACGTGGGATTTTTATTTGACATTACCAATTGTGCTCATTACAGATTAACGGGTGATGAACACTCAAAACAAATTGCTCTTTTAGCCGCAAACACATTGGCGGGAAGATTTAAACTGGCAGGAAATTATATCCGCTCTTGGGACGGAAAATGGAAAGAATACGAAACAAACGGGATTTCTATTATAGATTGTATGATGAATCTTCCGCTTCTTTACCGCGCAAGTGAAATTACAAATGACAGACGATACAGGGATATTGCAAAGGCACATGCCGATACAGCGATGCAGTATCACGTTCGGGCAGACGGCTCTGTAAATCACATTATAGAATTTGATGATGAAGGAGAATACTTGCGCTCATTGCCCGGTCAGGGATACGGCATAATGGAAAACGCTTGGTCAAGAGGACAGGCATGGGGAATTTACGGCTTTATTTTAAGCTATATTCATACAAAGGAACAGAGATATTTGGATACTGCTAAAAGAATTGCACATTATTTTGTTGCCAATCTGTATGATGAATGTATTCCGGTATCTGATTTCCGCGCTCCTGATAAGCCTGTTTTATATGACACCAGCGCAGCTGCGATTGCGGCGTGCGGTCTTATAGAAATTGCACGCGCGGTTCCGAAACTTGAAAAAAAGATGTATTTAACGTGGGCAATCAAGATTTTAAAGGAGCTTACAAATCGTTTTGCTTCGCTTGAGGATAATAAAGACAATATTCTGGAGGGCGGCTGCGAAATGTACGATTCTATGGTGCAGCTTCCGCTGATTTACGCAGATTTTTACTATGTGGAAGCATTTTCAAAGCTTATGGGATTTGACATATTGATGTGGTAGAAAGAATTAAAAGTACGCAAAGCCTTCAAACTTTACAATCAGCTTAATATATGATACAATAAAACAGCTATATGTAAAAACATCAATGTATATTCTTAATAATTACTTTCGATATTATATCACGGAATAGGAGATATATTAATGAGAAGAGGAAAGTTTTTCCGACGAATATTCACTTTGCTGATTTATATCATATTGCTCGTTGTAATGATATTCAGTATTTGGATTTTTACGCAGAGTAAGATGACACACCGTGAGCAATCAATAAGAGATAAGAAAAATTCTTTGTCTCAAATGCAGAAACAGTTTGACAGTAATATTTATATTATTAAAAGGAACATAGAACGCTACTGCGGTGAATCGGAGGTTAAAAATTATATAAGAGATATATCAACCTATAACCGTCTTATTGCAGCGGATTTATTAAATCAATATTTTTCCTCTTTTGGTTCAATCGGAATAAATGTATCCGCTTATTATCCTAATGACACATATGTTTTGCAGGATAAGCTGGTATACGACAGAACGCAGTGGCTGAATAAATACGGCTTTGAGGCATATGTTCACGGTATGCAAGGCGATGATACGGGGTATTCTGCCTATGAAATAATAAAAACCGAAGAAGGAATTACAATTTTGTGGAATCCGCAGAATATGACCGACTTTATGTTTTTTATTACTTTTACAAACGAATATTTGCAGCTGGAGCCTCATACAGACCAATTAAGCGCTTTTGTGCGCGGCAAGAATTCGGTTGTTTCTCTGTTCGGCGAATACGGGGCAGATATTCCAAAAATGCCCAAGGACACTAATCAGTATAAGCAGGGTGCATACTATTACCTATATGAAAAATCGGAAGAGTTTGCGAATATGCAATACATTTATGTTTTGCGCGAGCCGCTTTTTACGGTATTGGATATTGCTGTTATTTTAGGCATTATTGTTCTGCTTCTTATTATAAGCACACTGCTTTCCTATTTAAGCGCGTCGTTTATATATCGTCCTTTCGGCGATACGTTAAAAATGCTTGGAAAAGATGACACTGTATTTGATGAATTGGACTATTTGGTTTGTTCGTCTGCCGATATGAAGTTTGATAATCAAAGGCTTCAGCAAAAGCTTGAAGAGAACAGGCTGCTGCTTAAGGACAAAAGGCTTGGAGAATTTATTATGGGTATGGTTTCTCCTGACGGTATGCAGAGTATGGTTCGTGAATATCATATGGATAAATTTATAGAAAAAGGATGTTCCGTTGCAATCATAAACATAGACGAATTTGACAATGACAGAGATTTATCCGCAGGCGAAGAGGCAGAAAAATTTTTGGATATTCTGCTTTACTTAAAAAACAGCGCTGACCGTGACGAAACGGTAGAGGTTCTTGGACAAGGCGTAGGCAGAATTGTGTTTCTTTTTGCTTCGGATAATATCAGCTGGATAAAAAAAGAAATTAACGGGATTATACTTGATATTTCCGATAAGTTTAATGTGCTGTCTATGGGAGCGGTAGGAAATTACACAAATAATTTTTATGAGGTATGCAATTCATACCGAGAGGCGTTAAGATTGTTTGAATCTGTTGCTTATACCTTTTACGACAGAAACGTAATAGCAAGCGGAGATATTAAAAATATAGACAAAAAAACGGGATACAGTTATCCTATGGAGACAGAAAGGCAGCTTATACGCTGTATTGCGGAAGGAAATTACGATAAGGCTATGCAGCTGCTTAAAACGGTGCTGGACGGTAATTTAGAGGAGCGCAATCTTATGGAAACAGAGTGCGTGGAGTTTAGATTTGTATTTGCCGCAACAATAAAACGGGTTTTACAGTGTGTTGGCAAGACGACTGAAGATGTATTTGGTGAAGGAAGCGTTATTTATCTTGAATTGTCAATGTGTAAAAATAACGTTGTGCTGTATGAAAAAATTTGGGAAATGTTTGAGAAAATTATTGATGTCTTAAAGCATGAAAATGTAAAAGACGACGAGGAGCTTATTGTAAAAATTACTAAATTTATTAAGAATAATTATCAGCGCGATTTATCACTTCAGGAAATTGCAGATATTTTTAAAATATCTACGTTTTATGCCAGCCGTCTTTTCAGAATTAAAAAAGGAATTACTTTTAAAGAGTATATAAACACGCTGAGAATTGAAAAAGCAAAACAGATTTTGCTTGAAAATCCTGATATTACGGTGCTTGAACTGGCAAAACAAGTTGGCTATAATCGTTCGGAAACATTTTATCGTGTGTTCAAAAGTATAGAAGGAGATACGCCGAAGGGATATCTTAACCGGCAGAATATGGATAATTAGAGGTTTTTGGCAAAAAAACGGAAAAGAGGATAAATATGGGAATAGACCAATATAGAGATAAAGTGCGGGCATGCTTTATCGGTAAAAATGCGGGAGGCACTTTGGGTGCGCCGCTGGAGTGCAAAAGAGGAGTATGGGAGCTGAACGGTTATATAAACAAGTCAAGCGGCGTTTTGCCCAACGATGATTTGGATTTGCAGCTTGTGTGGCTTAACGCTTGCGAAGCGCACGGCAGAAATGTTAATGCGGAAATACTTGCGGATTATTGGATTGCATACATTACCGGAGACTGGTCGGAATACGGCGCATGCAAAAATAATCTTCGCGCAGGATTGCTGCCGCCGTTTTCCGGAAAGTATTGCAATCATAATAAAAACAGCTGCGGGGCATTTATTCGCAGTGAAATTTGGGCATGTCTTATGCCCGGCAATCCGGAAATGGCAGTACGCTATGCTTTGGAGGACGCAATATGCGACCATTCGGATGAAGGCGTTTATGCAGAAATTTTTTGCGCCGCGGTTGAAAGTGCGGCATTTAACGAGAGCAGAACAGAGGAGCTTATTAAAATTGGGCTTTCTTATATACCGGAGAAATGCGCGGTGGCAAAGGCAGTTAAACTGGTATGCAAATACTTTGAACAAAATATGGACTGGAAAGAGGCAAGGCGCAGATTGCTGACAGAGATTCCATGCTCTTTTGGTATGTATGACGGTTATGAAGAACGGGAAAAAGAGAATTTGCCGGTGGGCGAGCTTGGTTTTGACGCGCCGGCGAATATCGGCATTATTCTGATAGGATGGCTTTGGGGAAACGGCGATTTTGGCAAGAGTATTTGTATCAGCGCAGGCTGCGGAGAAGACGCCGACTGCACAGCGGCAACCCTTGGGTCTATTCTTGGAATTATAGGAGGAAGCGACAGTATTCCTGATGAGTGGAAAAAGCCGATAGGGGACGAAATTCGTACAATATCTGTTAATTCGACAAATGATGTAATAAAAATTCCCAAAACAGTGACGGAGCTTGTGGAAAGAATAAACAAGCTACAGCTTACTTTTGAAAAGCAAAAATCGGAAAATTTAAAAATGGCTCAATACAAGACAGGTATTTTTTCGCGCAGCTGTTTTTTAGAGGATTTGGAAATTAGAATGAGCGGAATAAAAAAGGAAAATACATTGCTTGAAGTTGTGTTGAGCTATGATGAACCTGAAATTGCTGATACCAAGCGTATAAAACTGCATATCAGGAATAAACTTAAAATGCAGCAATGGATTCGCATACGGCTTTATACAAACGACGGCTTGGAATTGATGCATGGAAATAACTGCGAGTATTGTATTGACCAGTTTCACGGAGGAACTGCGGTCAGCACCATAGAAACAGAAATTATATGCAGAAAAAACGGGTATGCAAGGTATGAAGGTGCTCTGGAAATAACCTCAATAGGTAGAACCGGTGCATTGTATTTTCCGATTGTACTCATTAATCGAAAAGAATTTGAAAAAGACGAAATTTAAAAATTTTAATATATAATATTAATAAACGATAAAAAATACCGTCCGCGAAATGGAGTCTATGAAAGTTTTTCTGTAAAAGTTGAGATAAAAGGTCTTCTATGGTAAAATAAAATCATAGGAGGCCTTTAATTATGGCAAAAGAAAAGAAACCGGTACACAAAGTACAAATGACAGAAGGAAAAAGAAACATTA
>JALEIO010000182.1 GCA_022769845.1 Oscillospiraceae bacterium | reverse complement strand
CAGGTGTTAAAAATTGCTCCCATTTATTTTTATAGTTATATATTCTCATAATATCACCTTTTAATTTAGTCATTTACTCATATTATGACACAATTATATTATAGTATGTAATTTTGTATTTGTCAAGTCAATTTTGTCATTCTGTTAATTTTGACATAATTAAAATGTTAAAAAATAAATTGAGCCATGTTTCAGAGTTTGTGTAAAAACATAAAAAAATAAAGAATTACACCGAGACTATAAAGTCTCGGTGCGTTTTATATGTTCCAGACGATTTCAGCATTTCCATCCTCGTCTATAATGATGCGGTTTATAATGATACCGCATACACCACGCTTTTCCTCAAAGAAAGCGGTTTTCCATTTTTTTGAGAGATTGATAGCTTGTTTAACATCAATTTCTGTGTTTTCAAGTTCTTCAATCTTTAACATAAGCTCCGTTCTCTCTGCTTTAAGTTTTGTCGCTCTTTGACTCATTATTTCAAGCAAATCAGCATTTGCTTCCGGCTCAAGCAGCATATCTGCGATTTTATTTTGAGATAACTCAATGGATTTTACCTTGTTTCGCAGTTTGTTGATTTCAGGATGCACATTCTTTCTCTCGCTTGTCCTGATGTTCTTCAAAGTTTCAAGCTTTTTGGCAATTTCGGTATAGACCATATCTTCAAGGCTCTCTGCATAAATTGTGCCTTTAGTTCCTTTGCAGTCTTTGAAATGAGTTTTGCCTGTGCAAGTAAAATACCTGCGGATTTCTCCGCTTCCTGTCTTACCCTTGATAGTGGTCATAGTTCTGCCACATCTGCCACAGATGATTTTACCACCGAGCCAGCTCGTCTTATTTGAAACTGCGTTTCGTATCTGCTTGTTTTTCGATAGCTTCTGCTGACATTTAAGCCAAGTGTCGCTGTCTATAACTCCCTCGTGTGTCATTACCACTACCTTGATGTCTGACCAATCACTATTGTCTGCTTCGTGCTTTGTTTTGCCATAAATCTGTATGCCGTTAATACCATTAAAAGCAGATGGGGGACTTATAATTTGTGCATTGTGCATTTGGAAATATTCATAAACTCGGTTATCAGCTCTTACATAAATAGGGTTCTTAATGATTGTTGAGAGCTTGGCTGTAGTCCATCCGCCACCTGATAAGGTTTTGATGTCATTCTCTACAAGGTTCTTTAAGAGCCTACCTAAAGATACTTGCTCAACTGCATAAGTATCATATATGTATTTGACTTGCTTGATTTCGTCAGGAATAGGTTTCAGACGCTTCGTTTTAATATTATTTATAACCGTAGGCTCAAGGTCAAAGCCATAGGGTTTTCTGCCACCCATATAGAAGCCCATTTCGCTCCTGTGTTCGTAAGCCTGTGTAACACGCTGTATTATTGACTGCCTTTCAAACTCTGCAAAAACCGCTAAAATCTTGACGATAAGCTCGCCATAGGGACTTCCTGTGTCAAATGCCTCTTGTGTAGAAACAAACTCAACTCCATATTTTTTGAAAACAGCAAGTATGTTTACAAAGTCCGATAAGCTTCTGGATATACGGTCCAATCTGTAGGTGAGCACTTTGGTAATCTTTCCTTGCTCGATTTTTCGCATCATACTTTGAAAACCATCACGGTCTGTATTACCGCCTGAAAAGCCATTGTCAACAAATGTAAGTATTTTTTCATCTCGTTCATCAGGCTTTATCATTGCTTTACAGTATTCAAGCTGAGTTTCGCAGGAGATTGAATTTTCCCGCTCGATTGACTTTCGTGCATAAAGGGCAATAGCCATAACTACACCCCTTTCTATAAGCGGAGCGGATGTTTCCGCTCCGCTCCCTTAATCAGCCTGCCTTATGCGTGAAAATCCTGTAGAGTTCCTCTACGATTTGTTCTTCAAGTTCCTTTCTCTGTTCAGCGTTAAAAACAACGCTATGCTTAACTTCTTTTATGTTATTCGATATATCTGTATAGTTTGTATGGTATCCTGTGCTGATGGTTTCAATGTTTTGCAGCATAATATCGACCTCCGATTTTTTGTTTAGTCTAATAATATGCTCACGAGTGAAGCTATATTATTTGTTGCGGACACACGAAGTTCCGCTTATATATTGCCGCATAGAGCGACTTTCTTATCAATATCAAGACTGCCGTCAGTAACGAATATAACATTTGTAAATGCCGTATTCAGCTCATTATTGATTATATTCAGTATGGCCTGTCTGTTATAATCAAAAAATACGGTTGAGAGCGTTTCAGGAATAACCACACTCCGCTCTTTGTATTTTCTATCATAGTAATGGCAATCGGATATTACACCTTTTCCGTTACCATTGTAATTCATCTCTAAATAAATACTTCTGTGGATTCGGTTTTTAAACCGACTTTTAATAACTGATGGTATGCCGTCTATAAACTCGCCATCTCCGATAAATATGAGAAAATTATATTTTCTCTGCATAGCTTTAAGTTGTGCTGTGATAAATTCATCCGTTTTTAAGTCTGTGAATTTATCAATAATCTCTATACCGAAATACTGTCGGTCGAGTTCGGAAGCTATAACATCAAGCATTTTTATATAACTGAATTTTTTTGTTACAAGCCTCTGTGGAGAAGCATAATACTCTCCGCATCTCACACGGTCAAGATAATAACACTTTTTAACATACACGCTGTTATTGTCCTTGAATACTTCTAAATAAATAAGTCTGCCGTGCTTTGTCTTTATAACAGAACGGTAATTCCCGCTATGTGTCCTGTGCAGCATTAACTGTTTCTTCTTCATATCACATCCCTCCTTGTTTGCGGGCGACAGCAGATAACAGCTGCCACAGCAAAAGGTTTAAATTTTTAATTTGATGCCAAGATACTTTCGTGACACTTTATCTTTTCCCCTTTTAAACCCAAGAGCAGCAAAATCCTTTCCGAACTTTGTTTCGCTCATAGGATTTAAAAAGTTATCGTTGCAGTAGCTTATATAAGCCTCATATAACGCCCTGGCTCTGACTTCTGAACCATCTTCATACTTGATGCAGGCATCTATAAAGCCTCCCAATGTGTCTTGGGATTTGCGATACTTTTTCGTAGCCTTTATTACCGCTTCACATGTCCCCAAGCCTTCTTCATAGTATTTAATAGCTCCCTTTACAAGCCAAGCGAGAACAGCTTTTTTCGCTTGTTTAAGCTCATTTAACAAGTTTTTATTGAGCTTGTCCTTTGAAACTGTATATTCAAAAGGAACAACCCTTACCCTTCTCCAGATGCCATTATCAGTACCCATAATTTGCGGAAGATAGTTTGTATCAACAATACACTTGAACTCAGGTTCAAAGGTGAAGGCTTGTGAATAAAGCTGCCTTGCTGCAAGTGTTTCACCGCTCGACATAATTTTTATCTTTCCTTCGTTTAACACATCGGTGCAGTTTAACTCACTGCAACAAACAAGGCGCTTGTGTGGAAGTTGTGCAATTTCGGATGAAGCTGCTCCCGCTCGTTCAACACTGATAAGTACCTTTGATGGTATCACAGCGGAATAGTCGCACATAATGTATTGCACGAGCGAAAGCAGTGTACTCTTTCCGTTTGCGCCATTTCCAATAAAGAAGTGAACGACCTGCTCCTTTGTTTCTCCTGTAACACAGTAACCGAGCAACCTCTGAACATATTTTATCAGCTCATCATCTTCAAAAGTATCCTTCAAAAAACTCTTGAATTGAGGTGATTTGTTAGAAGCATCATACATAATTGGTATGAGCTTCGTTATGAAATTCCTTCTGTCGTGAGGTCTGATAACCCCATCTTTTAGGTTTATCGTTCCATTCAGCACATTTAAGAGATGCGGATGCTTATCGAAAATAACATCGTTAAAAGATAACGTAGCTTTTGCACCTTCAATAACAGCCTTGATACTGTGCTGATTGCAACACCTATTAACATGAGAAAGTAGTTCATCATAATTTTTCACACCAGAGTTCTTTTTTAACTGCTTTAGTGTATAATCTCTGCGTGTTCTCATAGAAGTCTGAACCCAAAGCTGAATCTTATTGTCAATGTCCTCCCGCCATAGCCTACCTGTCCAGTAATAATATTTACCCTTATCGCTGTTGTATATGACATAATCACCAAACATATCCAAGAAACAATCTATGTTTCCGGCATCATCTGTTGAGTAAAACAACACCTTTGATTTTATGGACTTTTTTCTCTCTTTCAGCCTCTGGATAAACGTCGGTGAAAGCTCGTTCAGATAAGCAGTTACATTACTGCCGTGAACTAAGTTTTTGCTTTCGTTTTTACTAAAGTTTCTCACTGGTGTTTCCTGAATTTCCTTAACCTTTAAGGTTGCATCAGAAAATATTTTTTTCAATTCGTTGTTTGACATTTGCATGTCCTCCTCTAATATAAAATATTTTGTGCAGTCAACAGAAACCGCTCATATATTGAAAATAGCAATATATTGTGATATAATATATAATAATTGCATATACAAGCCTTAATAACATATGTGTTATTTTGGCATTCACACGCTTATGCTTTTGTCAACTACAATAACATTTTATCATTGGAAGCCTTATTTGTCGTTTTGATTTGGTGGGAAATTAAAATGAAAAAAATTGACTTTTTTAAGGAGCTAGGATTTATATGGGAAAAGGAAAAACCAGAACAAGCTCAAAATCCGCTTACACAGATACAACCAACAAATGTATAAACAATACTAAATTTATGTCCGATAGAGTGCTTCATTATGAAACTCAAAAAGAGAAGCACACAAAAAAAATTCTTTTCGCAATATTTTAGAGACAGCAATAAAAATTTAACCATAACCCGTAATCCTTTGAGCATAGATGATGCACAAGCACGAAAAAAATTTTTGCGCTTGATTTCTGACTTTGAAAACAATAATAAATTGAATTTGAGCAATATGTCAAAATCCGAGCTATTGTTTCTATTCTTGGATTTCGCAGAAACTACCAACAGCATAATACATCTAAAGGATGATGCAAGGCAGTTTATGGCTTATAGGCTTTTGTTCCCGGATATTATGAAATTGTATCTATACAAAATGTTTTACCCAAGAATTTTTGATTTTGATATAATCGAAAAAGAAAAAGGGAAAGAAATAAAATTTAAAAGTTCTTACATAGAAGAAAATTTCAAGCAGATTTACAGACAAATTGAATTTATGTGTTTAACCATAGTTTATGATGCACTGCTGATAGCAACAGAAAACTGCTCAATGAGACACATTGAAGCAATGAAAAGCTACAAGGCAAATTTAATTCCATCTGACAGCGTCGATAACATATTGGCAAATCTTGACCTTGAATTTAAGGCAGAAAAAGAAACTCGAACCGAACTTGTTGAAAAATTCAAAACAAGTATTATTTTCTTTGCAAGATATTATAATCATTTATATAAAGGCAGAAAAATCGAAAACAAATTGCTAACATCTATCTTAAAATTAACTGCCTTCTATTCGGGGAAAAGAGCAGATAATAGCAGAAATGCTTTGATTGATGCGTACCGGGAATGTCATCAACTTCTAAATGATACTTCACACCCGTTTATAATGCTATTAAATATGTATCATATAAACAAAAATTCCTGTCTATATGACCTAGACATTTTAAAGGATAATGTTGATTTTATGCCATACGCGATAGACGGAATAATCACTAAACAACATATAAGTAAAATGATTTTGGACAATAACACCGGACTTCAAAAAGAAACTGATACATCATTGAATTTGAGTTCTGTATATAACAATCCTAATTGCATAATAAGTAATCTCACCCCAAAGGATTACGAAATACTCGATTTCACCATTACACATTCTGCAAAATCTTTTGAAACATATTATTTTAAAAAGGATGACATAGATTTAAAAACAAGCATAGTATGTAAAATCATAGATTGGATTGATAGAGGCGGATATACTGCAACAATAGCTGAAACAATTCCTGTATTTGAAAATTTAGAAACAAACAATGTTGATTATGCCAAAGTGGTAAGTTGGATAAAACCTACCATATAAGGTGTCGGGTTGCAGGGTTATTGCAAAACTACGAAAAATTATATAGCTATTATAGTTCTAAAATCTTGCAAAAACCTGTCAACCCGTCATCAATTATCCAAATTTTCTGTAAAATGTGCTTTTGCTGATGCCGAGCTTTCGGATTGCTTCGGCGGCGGTTATCTTCCCATCTTTCCATTTATCGATAACAGAGTCTGCACCGGCAGGAAGTTCTTTGGGCTTCCTGCCGGTGTATTTTCCGAGAGATTTTGCAATGGTAATACCTTCAGCTTGCCGTGACAAAATATATGACCGCTCCAATTCGCTTACCGCGCCGAAAACTGTGAGCATAAATTTCCCGGTAGGAGTTGATGTGTCAATTGCTTCTTTTTGGCTAATAAACTCAACCTCTTTTTGAGCAAGAATTTCAATCAACTCTAACAGGTCTTTTGTATTTCTTGCAAACCTACTGATTTCAGATACGATAACAGTATCACCCTTACGGACATAAGATAACATCTTTTTCAGTTGTGGTCTGTCTGTGTTTTTGCCCGACAATTTATCTATAAAAACTTCATCAACTCCAAGCTCCTGCATCAGCACTTCTTGTCTTGCCGTGTTTTGTTGTTCAGAACTGCATCTGATATATCCTATTTTCATTTTTGATTTCACTCCTTTCCCAATAGGGTGTGTTTTTATTTTGAACCGTTCCATAAATCAAATAAAAACTTAAACGGGACACTTTTCAACTGTGCCATTAGACTATACCCTAACGGCACAATAAAAATTCCCCCGTAAAACGGGGGGGTATTTCAGTTTCGGGCAAAGCCCTAATCTCCACTGGCTACGCACAAGTGCGTCTTTTTCTTGGCCTGCCAGCCATGCATTTGTTACTTACTACCCATAAATGGGTCCCGTGGGTCGAACATTGCTAACTGGTCACTTTTTCGATCCCTTTTCAACTGATCTGAAATATATTCTTTTATTGCTTTGGCGTTCTTACCCAGGGTATCAACGTAATATCCCTTGCACCAAAATTCTCGGTTTCGGTATGCAAACTTCATATTTCCAAATTTCTGGAATATTAATAATGCACTTTTTCCATTGAGGTATCCCATAAATCCCGAAACGCTCATTTTGGGCGGGATACCAAACAGAATATGTATGTGATCCGGACATACTTCTCCCTCAATTATTTCTACACCTTTCCACTGGCATAATTGTCTCAATATTTCCCTGATTTACAATCTTTTTTCCTCAAAAAATACTTTTCGTCTGTATTTCGGTGCAAATACTATATGATACTTGCAATTCCAACTCGTATGTGCTAAACTATTATTGTTTATACTTATCTTTTTCATAGACAAATCCTCCAATATGTTTTTATTTTCGACTGGCAGGTCAAACTTATCGTAACATATTGGAGGATTTTTGTTCATCGGTTAACCTCTTTTGAACCACGCGACTATCGCGTGGTTTTCGGTATATAAAAAGAAAATATGTCCCACAGATATTTTTCCTGTGGGAATATTGGTGGGAGATGTAATTAAAATAGAAGTTATAAAGTAAAAAGGATCTGTTAAAAAGGTTACTTCGCGAGCTTTGTTTTAATCACTGCGAAACAATCATTTGTTTTTTTCGGTATGCCATAGGGGATAACCCCACATGTGATTTAAATGTACTTGAAAAATAATTTGAATCATTAAATCCAACAGAATAAGCTATTTCGGACACGCTTAAATTAGAATGAAGAAGTAATGATTTTGCAGAACGAAGCCTTATTGCTGTTAGATGCTCGTGAAATGTATGTCCTGTTTTGACTTTAAAGGTGTGGCAAATATACGATCGACTACATGAAAAAATTTTGCATAGTTGTTCTATTGTTATATCCTCAGCATAATGACGATTCACATACTTTTTGATTTCTTCTATAGTACTGGAATCATTACTTATGTTGCCAAGTTTGATGTAGGCAAGTTCTAACATTCGAATTAGTGGAATAATAAGAGTGTCAACATAAGATTTATTTGGGATTTTGCTTTTCAGGGATAGAATTGTTTTTTCTAAATTCTTTTGTGATATGTTAAATTTATTCGAACACTTGTTTATGTATGATTCGTAGTTTTGTTCTCTATATCCGCTTATTGAAATAAATCCCACTAATGATGTATTGTCGTAGATTGGATAAATGAATTCTTTTACTCCTGCATAACAGGATCCGCAGAAGGAACCTGATGCACTTTTATGTAGAACTTTTTTTTGGCGAGCAACACAATGTTCCTGTGCTTCGGCAAATGTTTTAACGTATATACAATAGGGATTTTCATGAATATTGAAGGAAATTAGCTCACTATTAGAAATGAGATGTTCATTTTCATATGGATGGAGTGTAATTTCTAAGTTGCAATCTTTTTTTAAAAAAAGTATGTAATTTTTGATTTCGAGTATACTGTTGTTCATAAAATGCACCTTTTTATAGAATATTTGCAAATATACAAAGGAATTTTATATATTATAGTGTTATTATAATATATAATAAAGGAGGTGTCAATATGGAGTTTTGTACAAAGATTTCAAAAATAAGAGAATATGATGTAATAGTTGCTGGTTCTGGTCCTGCTGGAATGGCGGCAGCAATAATGGCAGCAAGACAAGGTGTAAAAACATTGATAGTAGAAAGTCTTGGGCGTTTGGGAGGTATCTCAACATCCGGAATGATGAGCCATTTTACGGGTAATGTTGGTAATAAGTTTTATCATGAGGTTTTGGAAAGAGCTTCTCAAAAAAATTATTTTGAACCAGGGAAAAAGACAGAATTTATTGATCCTGAAATGCTTACTCTCACATACATAGAGATGCTTGAAGAGGCGGGAGTTGATATTTTACTATATACAACCGTTTGTGATGTTTTGATGGAGAATGATGTATTAAAGGGAATTGTATGCTATAATAAGGACGGATTTACTGCCTTGTATTCAAAAGTAGTAATAGATGCAACAGGCGATGGGGATGTTGCATATAAATGTGGTATTCCATATGTGTTAGGGAGAGAGTCCGATGGGAAAATGCAACCTGCAACGCTTATGTTTAAAGTTGGGGGAGTGGATATGGAAAGGGCAGTTTTTGCAACTTCATTTGAAACTCTTGTGCATACAGAGAAGGGTGAACTTCAATCTTTGGCAAGAGAAAAGCTGCCGTATCCGGCTGGACATGTTTTATTATATTGGTCAACAATTCCAGGAATAGTAACTTGTAATATGACGAATATAACAGAAATTGACGGTACAAATGCTGAAAGTCTTACAAAAGCAGAAGTTTCATGCCGTAAGCAAATCCCTGCAATAGTTAACTTTCTGCGAGAATATGCTCCAGGCTATGAGAATTGTTATGTTGTGGGAAGTGCCTCTTTGATAGGAATCCGTGAAACACGTCATTTCGAAGGAATGAAGAAAATCACCGAGGATGATATAGCACAGGCGGTGCAACATGATGATTATGTGGTGTACGATGCATACTTTAACTTTGATGTTCATAACATTACTGGTTCGGGTTTAGATGAAACTGGTTGTCAGCATGAATTTGTGCAGACAAAGGGGTATACAATCCCGTATGGCTGTTTTGTCCCAAAGAAGATAGATGGTATTCTTTTGGCGGGAAGAAATATATCCGGAACTCATATGGCGCATTCTAATTATAGAGCAATGCCTATATGTATGGGGATGGGGGAAGCTACAGGGGTTGCTGCTGCACTTTCAATAAAGAATCATAAAAAAGTTAGAGAAATAGATGCTAAAGATATACAAGAAGTGATAGGAGGATTAAACTGATGGTTAATATAAGTTTTACGGGTGATATTCTCCCAAGCGAAAGAATAAATAAGATCGCAAATGGGGATTATTCTTTTTGCTTCAGCAAGGCCAACAAACTTTCAAATTGTGATTATTTAGTAGGAAATCTCGAAACCCCAATTGCAGGTGAGGAACTTGGGTATACCAATGAAAGATACTGTTTTAATACGCCTGAAGGTTTGCTTGATGCTCTCAAAAAAGTGGATTTAATATGCTAACGCTAGCTAATAATCATTGTATGGATAGAGGGGAGCAAGGAATTCTCAACACAGTTGACAATTGTAAAAGGTATGGGTTTGATACAATTGGTATTTATAAAACCGAAAAAGATAGAAATAAAGCCTTCATAAAAGAGCTAAATGGTATAAAGATTGCATTTATAAATTACACATATGGAACAAATGCTTTTTCTCATCATAGATTTTTAGAACATCCATATATGGTGAATCTTTTTCAACCAGAGGAAACCAAGCTTGGCTCCATTCATCTTCTTAATGATTATAAGCAGATAGCTGACGATTTAAAACGGATTTACTATGATAAGTCAGAAGAATATGATTTGGTGAAACCATACCTTGAACAACTTGAAAAGGATATAAAGAATGCAAAGGAAAGTGCTGATTATGTTATCGTTATCGCACATAATGGGGGACAATATGTTGAACCGGTCGATCCGTATAGTATTTATATTGCAGAAAAAATAAAAGAATTTGGTGCAGATATAATTGTTGGACATCACCAGCATATAATTCAAAAAAGTGATATAAGCGATGATTATACAAAGATTTATTGCTTAGGGAATTTCTTTTATGATAATCGTATAGTTGGAGAAGATTGTTACTTTGATAAACCGTTATATGATGTTGTTTTTCACCTTTCGTTGATCAAAGATGAACAGGGTAGAGTTACAAGTAAACAAAGCTTTAGTATATATACCACGATGACTGATGAAAGAGGTATGCCTGTAGTCGTTAATGCTGCAGATGTATATAGCATAAAGCCAGAAAGTCATTTGAGGTTAGATATTCTTCGATATGCAAATCTTTTTGTTGGTGAAGAAAGATATAAAGAAGTACAAGAAAGGTATGAAATATGATGAATATTCATTGTAATTTTGTTGGGGGAAATATTAAGATTTTGAGTATCTCTGAAACGGATGTATATCTTGAAAACGAAATCAGAGATTCTAGCGAAGATTGGTTTTACTGGGCTTTTTGCGTAGAGGGGGCTGAAAATAAGGAAGTATGGTTTCATATGCAACCGAATCGACTAGGATATTGGGGGCCTGCTGTGAGTTATGATCTGAAAACATGGCACTGGCTTGATAGTGTTGATGGTGATTCATTTAGGTATAAATTTGCACAAAATGAAAATAAGGTATATTTTGCTCACAACATGCTGTATCATCCAGAACGATTCTTTGAATTAGCTAAAGAAGTATCACTTGATATAATTGAGCTTTGTAAAAGCCGTAAGGGAAGGTCGGTGCCGGCATGTGTTATAGGAAATGGTAATAAAAATATAATTATGACAGCAAGACATCATGCGTGCGAATCAACTGGTTCATATGTTTTGGAGGGTGTATTAAGAGAGTTTTCTCGAAATCCTATTTGCGATACGAGGGTGTTTTGTGTGCCGTTTGTTGATTATGACGGAGTTGTGGATGGCGATCAAGGTAAAGCAAGAAAACCACATGACCATAATAGGGATTATTCGCCTGATAAATCGATATATCCTGAAACAGCAGCTATTAAAGCGTATGTAAATGAGGTTGGATGTCATTATGGATTTGATTTTCACTCACCATGGCATAAAGGTGGTGAAAATGACAATATTTTTATTGTGAGAAATAGTATAGAAAAACAGGATAGAGTAGAACGATTTTCTAAAATTTTAGAAAAACAAATTACTCCTAAATCAATGAAATATGCATCAGAAAACGACTATCCGCCTATGACAGGGTGGAATCAACCTAGTTCTAGCTTTGGTTTCACTATGAATCATCGTCCGGAATGTGAAATTGCACATTCTTTTGAAAACACATATTTTGGAACAGAAGAGAATAAGATTTCTCCTGAAAGACTGATAGAACTTGGAAGGTGCTATGCACGAACAATAGCGGAATACATTGGAGGAGAACAAAATGAAAACAATACTCTATAAAACTGATTTGTGCGTGATAGGCGGAGGGTTATCTGGACTATGTTGTGCAATTGCTGCTTCTCGTAATGGGATTAAAACTGTTCTAGTTCAGGACAGACATGTACTGGGTGGAAACTCATCAGAAGAAATAAGAATGTGGGTTTGCGGTGCTCATGGTAAGGATAATCGAGAAACAGGAATAATTGAAGAAATAATACTAGAAAATTTTTATCAGAACAAAGGGTTGAAATTTCCGATTTGGAGTAGTGTGTTATACGAAAAGGCGAAGGCGGAAGATAATCTTACATTGATTCTAAATGCAAGTTGTATGGATGCTGAAATGGATAATAATATGATAAAAAGTATAAAAGCATGGCAATCAAATGCAGAAACTTTTCATGTAATAGAATCAAAATATTTTGCCGACTGTTCGGGAGATTCTATTCTTGCACCATTATCTGGTGCTGAATATATGTACGGTAGAGAAGCAAAACAGGATTTTGGAGAGACTATACCACCTGATAAGTCCGACAAAAAAACAATGGGTATGAGTTGCTTATTTCAGGTAAGAGAAACCACTCATAAGGTTGATTTTGTTCCGCCAGAATGGGCTTACAAATTTAAATCGGATGATGATCTGCCGTATAAGGATCATGAAATAGATAATAATTTCTGGTGGATAGAACTTGGCGGAGAATGGGATTGTATACATGACACGGATAAATGCAGAGATGAACTTCTAAAAATTTGTTATGGTGTATGGGATCATATGAAGAATTACGGAGATCATGGTGCTGATAATTGGGAACTTGAATGGATTGGATTTTTGCCGGGAAAAAGGGAAAGTCGTCGATATGTAGGCAAACACATAGTCACTCAAAATGATGTCGAAAACGAAGGTCGTTTTGATGATATTGTTGCTTATGCCGGATGGTCTATGGATGATCATTTTCCTGAGGGGTTTTATTACAAAGATGGATACCCAACGATATTTCATCCTGCACCGCAACCGTGGGGGTTGCCGCTCAGATGTATGATTTCAAAGAATATAAAAAATCTTGTATTTGCAGGTAGAAACATAAGTGTTACACACGCTGCACTGAGTTCGTCAAGAGTTATGGCGACATGTTCGATTTTAGGCCAAGCGTTGGGAACGGCTGTTGCGATTGCGGTCAAATCCGGGGTTGAGGTTGAGAATGTTAATATAAATGAGTTACAACAAAAACTAATGAATGACGGTTTCCAAGATGCTAACAAATAGTTAAAAACAAAAAATATGGAAAAGAGGAAAACACATGAGTAGCAGTAAAGCATTTTTTAAGGTTCTGTGCACAGACATTGAGGGAAATGTAACACCTATTAATCCGGAGGTAACGGAAAATGCTAATGAAATAAGGCTCTTTATTCCGAAAGATAAAATTACGGGTCTTAAATATGACAAATTAAGGGTTGAATCTTCATTGACAACCATTCCCGATACAGCGGACGGATATATGTTCTTCCCGACAAACTTTGATTACGGTGTGGTAAAATGTGAATTTACCAAAAGAGAAAACGCGAGTTTCAGTTCGGAAGTTTCAGCAATGCCTGTCTGCGGTATTTGCGAAAATAAGGATTCGCTTTTTGTTCATGTTCAGAGTATGGACAGTGATGTGCATTTTATAGTTGAGTGTAAAGCCGGTACATATACAATCACACCGGAATTCTTGCTTGAAGGTGATGACCCTGATGAAGATTTTCTTATTGTATATACTAAAATGCCTTATGCAACATATTCGGACATGGCACGTTTTTACAGAAAGTATCAGATGGAGGTAAAGGGTTGCGTTCCGCTTAAGGAGCGCATCAAAGGAAATGATGATTTAAAGGCTGCTGCAGAGTGCCTTGAATTGAGAATAAGAATGGGCTGGAAACCTCAACCGACTCCCGTTCGCAGACAGACCTTGGAAAATGAACCCCCAATGCACATTGCTTGCGATATTGACACGCTTAACAAAATTATTGACAGAATGAAAGAAAAAGGCGTTAAAAGTGCAGAAATTTGCCTTGTAGGCTGGGGACCCGGCGGACATGACGGAAGATTTCCGCAGCACTATCCATGCGATGAGCGTTTTGGTGGAGATGAGGCTTTAAGAGCATTTATTAAAAAGGCGCAAAGCTACGGCTACCTTGTGGTATGCCATTCCAACTGTAAGGGTGCTTACGAAATTGCCGAAAACTGGGATAAGAGCCTCCTTTCAATGTATAAAGATGAAAACGGTGAAATAAAGCCGTGGTTAAGAGCCGATTATGCAAAGGACGGTCTGCAGGGCGGCGATCCGTGGCATGTATGCGCAAAACCGGCGTATGAGCATTATGCGGTAGAAATGTACCCGGTTATACGTGATTATGGATTTGAGGGAATGCATTATGTTGATGAAATTTCAGCTTGTGCACCCATTAAATGCTGCGACAAAGTGCATCCGGTATCAAGAAAGAAGGCGCTTGAATATTACAGAAAAATTGCAAAGCTTTCAAAAGAGTTGTTTGGCGGATTTCAGACAGAGGCATGGTTTGATTTCATAAATTCGGATATTGATTATGTTCTATATACATCTACAGTATCTGCCGTTAATCACGAACAGTGCGGTCTGTTTGATGAATTAATTCCATTTTATGCACTGGTGTATCACGGAATAGTCATGTCAAATGCAACATCAGACACTATAAACTATCCGATTAAGGACAAAGCATCTCATTTAAAAATGATTGAGTTCGGCAGCCGTCCTACAATGTATTTTAACAGTAAATTCTGCGGCAGAGACTGGATGGGAAAGGAAGATTTGTATTCTGATTCCGACGAAGGCATTAAAATCGGCGTTGGTGCAATAAAGGTTGCGGAAGAAGAATATGAAAAGCTTAAATATTTACAGTATGAATTTATGGAAAATCATGAAAAACTGAGAGACGGTGTTTACAGAGTTACATATTCCGACGGTACAATAATTACAGTTGATTATAATTTTGGTGATTATACAGTAAGCAAATTAGTTTAAAAAGAGGAAAGATAATGAAAAGAGTAAACATATCAGATTTTGGTGCAGTTCCCGATACGGACGATATTCAAACAAAAAAGTTTCAGGATGCGATAGATTACTGTTTTGAAAGCGGCGGCGGTGAGGTTATAGTTCCCGAAGGCCGGTATATAATTGGCGATATAAGGTTAAGAAGCAACATTACACTACACCTTATGGAGAATGCACATTTGCTCGGCAGTATCAACCCCGAGGACTATTTAAACATATTTAATGATAAGTTTGAACCTCTCCCAGCTGATGAAATGACAGATATTCTGTGGAAATCGCCTTATGAGAGAACGGAGCAGGAGGGGAAAGAGCTGTTAGGCTGTGCCGGCAGCCGCTGGCATTATGGAATAATAAGGATTTTGTTTGCCGAAAATGTTTCTGTTATAGGCGAAAAAGGTTCTGTTATAGACGGCAGAAATTGTTATGATGAAAAAGGTGAGCAGCGTTACAGAGGACCACACGGTATAAATGTGCATAAGTCGGAAAGTCTTCATTTTTCAGGTTACACTATTCAGCATACCGGGAACTGGGCACACTGTATATTTTCAAGCAAAAACATCAGCGTAGAAAATGTTACCGTACTTGGCGGTCATGACGGTATTCATTTTCGCGGCTGCGATGATGTAACCGTAAAAAAATGTGTAATCAAAGTCGGTGACGACGGCATAGCCGGCTTTGATAATACTGATTTTTCCGTAACAGACTGCTACTTAAGCAGTGCACGCAATGTGTTTAGAATCGGAGGTACCAATGTGCTTGTGGACAGATGCATTTCAGAGGGACCGTGCGAGTATCCTTTCAGATACTTCTTTACGGAGGAGGAAAAGAAGAAACGTGCATATAAAAGCGTATCGGAGCACAAAAATACACCGGTGTTTTTTAAATATTTTGTAGATACTACGAGAAATATAAGGCATCAGCCTGGTAATATTGTTGTGCGAAATTGCAAAGTCAGCGGAGTAGAAACAATGTTCAATCTAAACTTATCGGGCAGTGAGATTTGGCAAAAGGGAATTCCTCCAAAAGATATTACTTTTGAAAATATTGATTTTATAGGTGCAAGCAATACAAGCATTCTATATGGAAATGACGCTGTGCCGCTTGAACTTTGCATGAAAAACATAAACTATTCCTTGGGAAAAGGCTTTGAGAAAATTCCGTTTTTACATATGGGAAAACACGGTAAGGTTGTTGTTGATAATGTTAAAATCAATAACTTTGACGGTGATGTTCTTATAAGAGACTTGGACGGTTCAAAAAATGTTGAGATTAGCAATCTGCAATGTGATAATTTTGGAAGCTTTAAAATCATTTAAAATCATACTGTATCCTCCCAGAAAAAATAGACAGTAAAAAGCTGCAAAAAACGGAATGAATCGTAATAATTCTTTTGTTTCTGTAGAAGTGGTTGCATTTATTCCGCGATTTGCTTGCAGGCGACCGCTGCCAATATGATTGAAGAGCGAAGGAACAAAACAGCCATTGGTGAAATTCGCCTCGGTACAAGCCTATCATATCAGCTCTCGTTCTATAGAGCTTATGATGCACAAGTTCACATTTTACCAAAATATAGAATACTAAGGTTTTGTGGGGCAGTACCGATGTATCAGTGGAAGAGAACTTTGTTAGAATAAATAATTTAGGTGATATAACGGTGATTGAGGTATTGTAATGCTTTTATACAGTGTTGAGGAAAAGGATTATTAAAATGAATTACATTGGACAACTGGTAGGAATAATCGCAATAGGTGTTTCCTTTTTAATATACATTCAGACAAGCAGATACAAAATGGTGCTTCTAAAGCTTGTAACGGATGTTTTGTGGGTTGCGCATCATTTTTTAATATTTAGTTATACCGCAGCGGCAACAACGGGAATTTCAGCGTTGCGCGAACTGGTATTTCTGCCTAAAAAGAAGAATACATATAACGGAATAATTTTGTTTTTATTTTCGTTGCTTTTCGTTACTGTTGCTATGCTTACTTGGAAAGACAATTTTAGTATTTTTCCGGCAATAGCGTCTGTTTTGGCGACTTTGGCGTTTGGAAGCGACAGAGTAAATCTTATTCGCTTTTTTGCATTTTTGTCATCAATATGTATGCTTATTTACGGAGTTCATTATTTTTCCGTTCCGACAGTTATAAATGAGATTTTGACGCAAGCCTCAATAATTATTTCGTTTATTAAAGAACGAAAAATGGATATGTAAATTTATGTTAAACTTTATACAAGAGCTGTTCTGCTTGAATGTGATGAGCCAGTATCCTAAAGAAGCGTACTGCACACCTCGGTCACTATGAAAAATCAAGTTGTTTTGCGGCTTTTGGCGGTTTACAGCCATTTCCAGAGCAAAACCGTGAGGTTAGTATCAATGCTGCTCGAAAAGGCATAGCCGACGGATTTTTTAGGACATCAATGACCTCGTCTTTCTCGGCAAGCTGCTTGCGAAGTAAGCGAATTTCGGCTTCAAGTTCACGCTGACGCTTGTCACTGCGATTTTGCCTGTCGGTTGCGTCGGGTTGAAAGTCTGCGCGCTTGATCCAGGATTTAAGGGTAAGCCGCGCTAAAACCACATACAAAATACTGCCGATTATAAAAGAGTGGCAGGAAAGGCCGCTGGAAAGCGTATATGCAAAGGTCATTTTAGATGCCATACATTACAATGTCAGAGATAATGGCATTGTTACAAAAAAGCAGAGTATGTGGTGATAGGAACAGATTTAGAAGGGTGAAAAGAGTTCTTGGTATTTGGATTGGTGCAAACGAATCTGCAAAATATTGGCTTTCAGTATTAAACGTCTTGAAAAACCGTGGAGTATCTGATATATTTAATTGCATCTGTTGACGGTCTTTCAGAATTTGTAGAGGCAATTAATACTGCGTTCCCAAAAACCGAGGTACAGCGCTGTATTATCCATCAAATCCGTTCATACTGCCGATATGTATCATACGAAGATATTAAGCAATTTACGTCAGATTTAAAGCCGGTATGCAAGGCGCCTACAGAGGAAGGTGCGCTTACCGCATTGGGCGAATTGGAAGCAAAATGTGAAAAAATATATGTTTAGCGTAAAAACTGGCGAGTTAACGCACTACCTTTTATATGGGCAAAATCTCCTTAAATTAGTATGGTTTGCTTCACCGAATCTCTGATAATGCACAACCTCTCGTTCACGAAGAAATCTTATTGCATCATTAACGTCGGGGTCATCAGATAGGCGAAGAATGTTGTCATATGTCGCTCGTGCCTTTTGTTCTGCTGCCAAATCTTCGTTAAGGTCAGCGATAGGGTCACCTGTAACGGCAATGTATGCGGCAGTAAACGGCGAACCGTTGCTGTTTGCAGGGTACACTCCCGTTGTATGATTTATAAAGTAATCGCCAAAGCCGGATTCTTTAACAATTTTCGAGTCTAAATCTCTCGTCAGCTGATATACAATGGCACCTACCATTTCAAGGTGTGCAAGTTCTTCCGTACCTATATCATTCAAAATACCCTTTGTTTCGGCGGTAGGCATTGTGTATCTTTGCGAAAGGTAGCGAAGCGATGCACCTAATTCGCCGTCGGGACCACCGTACTGTGCGATTACAAATTTTGCTAATTCCGGGTTTTTGTTCTTAATTTTTACCGGGTACATAAGACGTCTGTCATAATTCCACATATATTAAACCTCTCCTTCCTTCTGCCACGGCCACGCAAGATTATCTGAAACCCATTCAAACGGCGTTTTATCCGATGAACTCATAGCGTTTAGCGGCGCAAATCTTGCTTCATACTCATTTTTTGCCGCGCGGTAGGTAAACGAAAGGCTTTTGTAAAGCTCAAGCGCCTCCTTGCAGTCGCGGTGTGTATCCAAAAACAGCTGCAAATCGTATGCGGCAAATCCGAGCTCGTTAATTCGCTGCAAAAGCTCGCATTTGCTTAAATCGCTCCAATTACCGCCGTCGGGCATACTTTGATTTTCTCTGCATTTATTTTCTTTTGCCACATTTCTGCAGCCGCAGTTTAAAACTTCATCTACCGAAATTTTCATTTCTTTACTCCTTTCTAAAATTTTAAAATTATTTGAACGGGTTCATTATCGGGTTATTCCTATACGATGAGAACGGAATATCAAGGTCTTTAAAAATTGTTCCGTGGTATAAAGCCTCGTTTGCGTTATAAAGATTGTCAAACGGCTGATAGGCGATATATGCATAGGAAAACATTGGATTTTTTGGCATAAGCGGAATGTTTTGAGTCACGATTTTCACCTCTTTCAAAATGTAATTTCAATGTCAAAATATGCAAAATACAAGAAAAATGTCAAAAAATCAGAAAAAATAGTACAATTTTACTAAAAATCATATTGACATATTGTTAAAAATAGTATAAAATAGTAGTGTATTTTGATTTATTAAATTTTTTTTGATTTTTGCATTTTTTTGCACAAGGGTTTGGTTTTGCCTTGTGTACGGCGTGTTTATGCCGAATTTAATTTGAAATTAACAGTGTTCATTTTTAATTTACGAACACGCAAAAAGTGCCTTTGGGTACGTTAAAATTTAATACCTTAAAAAAGATAGCAACCCGAACGGCGCTTGAAAAATCCTTATTTTTAAGGAAATTTTAGAAAAGGGGGTTGATAATCTTTGATTTATGCAATAATCTGCGTTATCGCAGCAGCACTGTGTATTGCCGCTTTTTTCGGCGGTGTTGCATATAGAAAGAAAATTGCCGAAGCAAAATTGGGCGATGCGGAAAGGCAAGCGGCGGATATTATTGCGGCAGCTAAAAAAGAGGCTGAAACCAAGAAAAAAGAAACGCTTTTATCCGCAAAAGAAGAAATTCATAAAAATCGCACCGAGTTTGACAAGGAAATGAAGGATCGAAGATTTGAGATTAGTCGTCAGGAAAGACGAATTGAGCAAAAAGAGGCAAACCTGGATAAAAAAAATGACGCATTAGACAAAAAAGATGAAAAATTAAATCAAAAAATCAAAGAATTGGATGTTTTAACAGAAGAAACCAAAAAAACCAAACAGCAGCAGCTTGAAATGCTTGAGAAAATTTCGGGCTTGTCGGTTGATGAGGCGAAGGATTATCTTCTTAAAAATGTCGAGGACGAGGTAAGACACGAATCGGCTATTATGATTAAGAATATCCTTGATGAAGCCAAGGAGGAGGCTGATAAAAAGGCAAAAAACATTATCAGCACCGCTATTCAGAAATGTGCCGCCGACCACGTTGCAGAGGCAACCGTTACGGTTGTTGCGCTTCCTAATGATGAAATGAAGGGAAGAATTATCGGACGTGAAGGCAGAAACATCAGAACGCTTGAAACGCTTACCGGTATCGACCTTATTATCGACGATACGCCCGAGGCAGTTGTTCTTTCGGGATTTGACCCGATAAGACGTGAAATTGCGCGTGTTGCGCTTGAAAAGCTTATTGTTGACGGAAGAATTCACCCTGCGCGTATTGAAGAAATGGTTGAAAAGGCGCGCAAAGAGGTTGAGGCAATTATAAAACAGGAGGGCGAACAGGCAACGTTCGATACGGGCGTTCACGGCTTGCATCCTGAAATTATAAGACTTCTCGGAAAGCTTAAATACCGCACAAGCTATGGTCAGAATGTGCTTAAACATTCTATTGAGGTGGCAAATCTTGCCGGTGTTATGGCAGGCGAGCTCGGCGCAGATATTAAAATGGCAAAAAGAGCAGGTCTTCTTCACGATCTAGGCAAGGCTATGGACCACGAAATTGAGGGTTCGCATATTGAAATCGGCGTTGATATTGCCAAAAAGCACAAAGAGTGTGCAGAGGTTATAAACGCTATTGCATCGCATCACGGCGATGCCGAGCCGACAAGCATTGTGGCTTGCATTGTTCAGGCGTGCGATGCTATTTCGGCAGCTCGTCCGGGCGCAAGAAGAGAAAATCTTGAAACCTACATTAAGCGTCTCGAAGCGCTTGAGGAGATTGCAAATTCATTTGACGGCGTTGAAAAATCATTTGCAATTCAGGCCGGACGTGAAATCAGAATTATTGTTAAGCCTGAAAATGTCAAAGAGGACGAAACAATTTTGGTTGCGCGCGATATTGTTAAACGAATTGAGTCGGAGCTTGAATATCCGGGTCAGATTAAGGTTAACGTTATCAGAGAAACAAGAGCGATTGAATACGCAAAATAAACGAAAAAATACAGACTGTTTCACTTTACAAAGCGAAGCAGTCTTTTTATTTTCAAAAAATTTCAAAAATATGTGGCTTTTTTATGAAAAATGTGGTAAAATATAAAAGATAATGTATAAATGTAAGGAGAAAGTTATGTCAGGAGTAAAAAAAATTCACATAGCAGAAGGCGTGAGCCTTAATTTTATAGATGACAAGAAATACAAAACTGTGTCTGTTTCGATGTTTTTGAGCAGAAAGCTTTCAAGAAGCGAGGTTACAAAAAACTCACTTTTATCCAGTGTTCTTGCGCAGGGAACGCAAAATCTTCCCACTGCAAAGGACATTGACCGTTACTTAAAAAGCCTCTACGGCGCGGCATATTCGGTTTCGGTTCAAAAAAAAGGAGACGTTCAGTCGATAGCGTTTGAATTTTCGTCGCTTAACGAAAAATATTCCGAAAAGGGAATTATTAAAAAATGCTTTGATATGATGTTTGAATTTATTTTTAATCCGCTTACCGAAAACGGCGGATTTTTGAAAAAATATGTCGATACCGAAAAGGCAAACCTTGAAACCGACATAAGGGCGCTTATAAACGACAAGCGCGAGTATGCGGATTTTCGCTGCGTCGAAGAAATGTGTGCGGGCGAAAGTGCCGCGATACGCGAAATAGGTTATATTGAGGATTTGGAAGAAATTAACGAAAAAAATCTTTACGAGCATTACAAAAAAATTATCACGTCCAGCCCGATTGATATTTTTGTTGTGGGCGATGTTGACATTGACGAAACTGTTGCATATTTGAAAAACGCGTTTGATGGTGTGAAGCTTGATATTTCGCCGGTTAAAATTGAAATTGACAAAAAAAACGCAGGAGAAATAAAATATGTTGACGAAAGCCTTGACGTTACGCAGGGTAAGCTGTCAATCGGCTTAAGAACCGGTATTTCGCCGCTTGACAAGGACTATTGGGCGCTTGTTGTTGGCAACTCGGTTTTCGGCTCGGGCGCACATTCAAAGCTTTTTAACAATGTGCGTGAAAAATTGAGTCTTGCATATTATGCGTATTCAAGAATAAGCCGTTACAATTCTATAATGCTTATAGGCTCGGGCATTGAATTTGAAAACTTTAAAAAAGCGAAAAAGGAGATTTTCTTTCAGCTTGAATCGGTTAAAAAAGGCGATTTTACCGAAAACGACCTTTTTGTGGCAAAGCAGTTTATTATAAACAGATATAAATCGTATTCCGATTCTCCTGCACTTTTAAAGGATTATTATTTCGGCAATATACTGCTCGGGTATGACGTTTCTGTTGACGAGGCAATTAAAAAGGTTGAGGAAGTTACAACCGAAGATATTATTTATGCCTTTTGCAAAATCAGCACCGACACGGTTTATTTCTTGAAGGGGAGGGAATAAAAATGAAATTTAACAAAATAGAAAACAAATCAATCGGCGAAACGCTTTATTTCGGCACGCACGAGAGCGGACTCGGAATTTTTGTTGTTCCAAAGAAGGATTTCAGCAAAAAATATGCCATAATCGGCGCGAAAATAGGCTCGATTGACAATACGTTTATTCCCAACGGCGAAAATGATTTAATCACCGTCCCGGACGGAATTGCGCATTTTTTGGAGCATAAAATGTTTGAAATGAGCGACGGCAGTGACGCTTTTGCAAAATTTTCCAAATACGGCGCCAATGCAAATGCTTTTACTTCGTTTACAAACACCTGCTATCTTTTTTCGTGTACCGACAATTTTTACGAAAGCTTTGAGCATCTTTTAAACTACGTTAAATCGCCGTATTTTACCGATGCAAATGTGGAGAAGGAAAAGGGTATTATCGGTCAGGAAATAAGAATGTATGACGACGACGGCGAGTGGAGGGTTATGTTTAATCTTTTGAGCGCGCTTTACAAGGATTTTCCTGTGCGAATCGACATTGCCGGCACAATAGAGAGCATTTCGCACATTCAGCCTGATGTATTATACAAATGCTACAATACGTTTTATGACCCGTCAAATATGGTTTTGTGCGTTGCGGGCGATGTTGACGAAGAAAAGGTTTTGAAAATCACCGATAAAATTATGGGCGATAAAATTACCGGAAGCAAGGCGAAATCGGTTTATCCGAGCGAACAGGAAAGTGTGTTCAAAAAGAAAATCGAGCAGAAATTATCCGTTTCGGCGCCGCTTTTCGACATTGGCTTCAAGGACACCGATAAAATGAGCGGCAACGATATTTTGAAAAACGAAATTGCGGTTAAAATTATTCTTTCGTCGGTTGCGTCAAAAAGCAGTGATTTGTATGAAAGGCTGTATAATGACGGACTTATAAACGACGAATTTTCGTATGATTATATGTATGAAGAAGAATATGCGTGCGCAATTATCGGTGGCGAGAGCAAGGAGCCGGAAACGGTTTATAATGAGGTTATAAAATACTTTAAGGAAAAAGGACGAATTGACGCAGACGAATTTGACAGAGCGAAAAAGTCCATCTGGGGCGCTTATCTTCGCACCTTTAACGACGTTGAGGGAATTTGCTCCTCAATGGTTCGAAACGTATTAAAGGGCGTTAACTGGTTTGATTTTTCAAGTATTTTCGATTCGGTAACGCTTTCATTTGTAAACGAAAAATATACAAAGCTTTTTTGCGATGACGAAAAACAGGCGCTTTCAATTGTTTATCCTGCTTAAAATGAGGTGACTTTATTATGACAAAAATCAGCTTTCCGGGCCTTAATATCGACTGGTTTGAGATTAACCCGATTGCGTTTTCGGTGTTTGGTCTTAAAATTCACTGGTACGGAATTATTATTGCACTCGGATTTTTTCTTGCAATTTTGTATTGCGTAAAAATCAAGGATTACGGAAATCTTTCGAGCGACAATATTCTTGATATTGCAATTTTCGGCGCGCCGTCCGGAATAATCTGCGCGCGGCTTTATTATGTGATTTTCAGTTTTTCCGATTATAAGGACAATCTTTGGGACATTTTCAAAATATGGAACGGCGGCATTGCCATTTACGGCGCGGTTATCGGCGCGGTGATTTCGGCATATATTTATTGCAGGGTTAAAAAGCTTAATGTTGCAAAGGTTTTCGATGTGTGTATTATGGGTGTTTTAATCGGTCAGATTATCGGAAGATGGGGCAATTTTATAAACGGAGAGGCACACGGCGGCGAAACGGATTTTATTTTAAGAATGGGACTTATTGAAAACGGAAAAGAAATTTTTGTTCACCCGACTTTTCTTTATGAAAGCGTTTGGAACATCGGTGTGTTTTTTGTTTTAAGAAAAATTATGAAAAACAGGCGCTTTGACGGGGAAGTGTTTTTAAGCTATCTTGGGCTGTATTCGCTCGGCAGAGTGTGGATTGAGGGTATGCGTACCGACAGCCTTTACTTGGGGAGCATAAGGGTTTCACAGCTTTTGGCGGCGGTGCTTGTTATACTGTCAATTTGCGCAATTATTTACAAATTAAAGAAGAAAAATTGTAGCAAAGAGGAAAAATCGTAATTTGGGGTTGTAATTTGCATTAATTAAATGTATAATCTAATATGGATTTATTTTGAACGGAGGATTCTCTTGAAAATATTTTTATTTGCGCTTTTGCTGCTTGCAATAATTGATTTGATAATTTTTGTTTCGCTGGCGGCAAGAGAGATTAAATGTATTAAAGAGCGTGACCCTGCGGCACGAAATTATTTTGAAATTCTTTTGCTTTATTCGGGCGTTCACGCGGTGGTGCGATACAGATATGCTCACTTTTTCTATAAACTTCATCTTTATTTTATCGCGCGTTTTATTTCGCAGACCACAAGATTTTTTACGGGCATTGAAATTCACCCGGGTGCAAAAATCGGAAAGGGACTTTTTATTGACCACGGGATGGGAGTTGTTGTGGGCGAAACCACAATTATAGGCGACAACTGTACTATATATCAGGGAGTTACTCTCGGCGGAACGGGCAAGGATAAAGGAAAGCGCCACCCCACAATCGGAAATAACGTTATGATTGGCGCAGGCGCAAAGGTTTTGGGGCCGTTCAAGGTGGGAGACAATTCTAAAATTGCCGCAAATGCGGTTGTTTTAAGCGAGGTTCCTGCAAATTCCACCTGTGTGGGCGTTCCGGCAAGGGTTACGCGTCTTAACGGTGAAAAGGTGAGAAACGACTGTGATCTTGACCAGATACATATTCCCGACCCTGTCTCTCAAGAACTTTGCAAAATTTATAAACGAATTTATGAGCTTGAAAAGCTTAATAAAAAGGATAAAGAATAGATTACAAAGGCAAGAAAGGAAGAATGCTTTATGCAGCTTTATAATACGCTTACGCAAAAAAAAGAAGAATTTGTTCCTATTGAAGAAAACAAGGTAAAAATGTATTCCTGTGGGCCTACGGTTTACAATTATTTTCATATCGGAAACGCGCGTCCGTTTATTGTGTTTGACGTTTTGAGAAGATATTTTGAATACCGCGGCTATGAGGTTACATTCGTTCAAAATTTTACCGACATAGACGATAAAATGATAAGACGTGCAAACGAGGAGCATACAACCGTTTCAGAGCTTGCCGACAGGTTTATTGCGGAATACTTTAAAGACTCCAAGGCGCTCGGCATACACGAGGCTACCTATCATCCGAGGGCAACACAGAACATTGACGCAATTATAAAGCTTATACAAAGCCTTGAGGAAAAGGGTTTTACCTATACTGTTGACGGCGATGTTTATTTTGATGTTAAAAAGTTTGACGAATACGGCAAGCTTTCGCATCAGCCGCTTGAAAATCTTGAAGCGGGCGCGAGAATTGAGGTTGGAGATAAAAAGAAAAATCCTATGGATTTTGCTGTTTGGAAGGCTAAAAAAGAAGGAGAGCCTTACTGGGAAAGCCCTTGGGGCGAAGGAAGACCGGGCTGGCATATTGAGTGCAGCGCTATGGCGAACAAATATCTTGGAAGCACAATAGATATTCACTCGGGCGGTATGGATTTGGTTTTTCCGCACCACGAAAACGAGGTTGCGCAAAGCGAGGCTGCCAACGGATGTCAGTTTGCGCATTATTGGCTGCACAACGGCTATATTAATGTTGACAACCGAAAAATGTCAAAATCCTTGAACAACTTTTTCACCGTGCGCGACGTTGCAAAGGAGTTTGACTATGAGGTTATAAGATTTTTTATGCTTTCGGCGCATTACCGAAATCCCATAAACTTCAGTCACGACCTGCTTTTGCAGGCACAAGCAGGCTTAAACAGAATTTACACCTGCATAGATAATCTTGAATTTTTGAAAAATTCCGGCGGCGAGAAAAATGATAATTCGGCGTTTGATAAGCTTGACAGCTTTAAGAATGAGTTTATAGCCGCAATGGACGACGATATTAATACGGCGGACGCAATTTCGGCAATTTTTGATTTGGTTAAGTTTGCAAACACTGAAATTAACGAAAAAACTACGGTTGAAACAATTGACAAGGCAATTTCGCTTATCCGCGAGCTGGGCGGCGTTCTGGGAATATTGCAGAACAAAAAGGACGAAATTATTGACGAAGAAATTGAAAAGCTTATTGAGGACAGAAACAACGCCCGAAAGAACAAGGATTTTGCGCTTGCAGACAAAATCCGCGACGATTTGAAGGCGAAGGGAATTATTTTGGAGGACACCCGTCAGGGCGTTAAATGGAGAAGAGATGTTTAATTTTGAGGTGAATGCACCGCTTGAAACAATTTCGCCGCTTACCTTTGCATATGTCGGCGATGCGGTGCACGAGCTTTATATTCGCACAATGCTTGCAAAGGACAAAAATCTTCCCGCATCAAAGCTGCACAGAGCGGCAACTACCTATGTAAGCGCAAATGCGCAGTCTATGGCGGTTGCGGCAATTGAGCAGAGTTTAAGCGATGACGAAATTAAAATTTACAAACGCGGCAGAAATGCCAAATCACCGACGGCGGCAAAAAATGCCGACATCATAGACTACCGACGTGCAACAGGTTTTGAAACGCTTTTAGGCTATCTTTACTTTAAAAAAGATTTTGCACGATTGGAGGAAATTTTGAAATTATCCTATGAAATGCACAGTTAAATTTTAGGATTTTCAAAGCGAAAATGAAAAATACAATTAAATATTTTATGATTGTTTTAGGCTCTTTTCTGACTGCTTTGGGACTTGATATGTTTTTAATTCCGTTTAAAATGTCGGTTGGCGGCGTAAGCGGAATAGGTACACTTTTGTATTTTATGTTTGGTATTCCGGTATTTTTTACCGTACTTTTGCTAAATGCCGTTATGTTTGCGGTGGGGTTTAAGTATCTTGACCGAAAAGACCTTTTAAATTCAATGCTTTCAGCGTTTTTGCTTTCGGTGTTTTTGTATATGTGCGAAAACATTCCGCAAATGGGCAGCGACAGGGTGCTTAATGCGCTTTTCGGCGGTGCGGCAATGGGCTGCGGAATAGGAATTGTTGTTGCAAACGGCGCTGCGACAGGCGGAACAGACCTTCTTGCGCTTATGATAAACAAAAAATTTCCGCATATAAGCATTGGAAATGTAATTTTGATTGCCGACCTTGTGGTTATTTTTGCAACGGCGGTTGCGTTTTCGGATTTTTCGCTTGTTTTATACTGCACGCTCGCACTTTTTGTAAGCGTAAAGGTTACCGATTATATTGTTGACGGTATGGATTATTCCAAGTCGGTTTTCATTATTTCGGACAAGCATACCGAAATAAGCAAGCGTATTTTAAGCCTTATGAATAGGGGCGTTACCGGAATTTTGTCAAAGGGTATGTATTCTGACAGCAGCGGCGTTATGCTGATGTGCGTTGTAAAGCCGCGAGAGGTTGCAAAGCTAAAAAATATTGTTAAAAATGCAGATAAAAATGCTTTTATTATAATCTCCGATGTTTCGCAGACATTGGGAGAGGGATTTAAAGAAAATTTTTAAATTATTTGGGAGGTAAAAATGGACAACTTATCACTTGAAAAAACCGCTTACAAAATAAGAAAACACGCATTGGAAGCGGTTTACAGCGCTTCTTCGGGTCATCCGGGCGGTTCGCTTTCAATAGCTGATATTTTATCAGTGCTCTATTTTGACGAAATGAGGATAGATCCGAAAAATCCCAAGGACGAAAACCGCGACAGATTTGTGCTTTCAAAGGGGCACTGTGCGCCTGCTCTTTACGGTGCGCTTGCCGAAAGAGGATTTTTTCCGGTTGATGACGTAAAAACCTTCAGACGAATAGACAGTTATCTTCAGGGACATCCCGATATGAAAGGGGTTCCGGGTGTTGATATGTCTACCGGTTCGCTCGGTCAGGGAGTTTGTGCGGCAAACGGTATGGCGCTTGCAGGAAAGCTTGACAAAAAAGATTACCGCGTTTATGCAATTTTGGGAGACGGCGAGCTTGAAGAAGGTCAGGTTTGGGAGGCGGCTATGTTTGCTCCGCATTATAAGCTTGACAATATAACTATTTTTATTGATTTTAACGGTCTTCAGATTGACGGCGATATTTCAAAGGTTATGTCGCCGCTTCCGATTGACGAAAAATTTAAGGCGTTCGGCTGGAATGTTATTGTGATTGACGCTCACAACTATGATGAAATAAAAAATGCAATAAAAACTGCGAAAAACACCAAAAGCAAGCCGACAGCTGTTATTGCAAAGAGCATAAAGGGCAAAGGTGTTTCGTTTATGGAAAACGAGGCTTCGTGGCACGGAGCTGCACCAAACGAAGAACAGTACAATCAGGCGATAAGCGAGCTTAATGTTCATTTGAAAGAATTGGAGGCAAGATAAAATGGCGGATAAAAAGAAGATTGCAACCCGTGAGGCTTACGGAAATGCGCTTGCAGAATTCGGCGGCAACGAGAAAATTTTGGTTTTGGACGCCGATTTGTCGAAATCCACAAAAACAGAAAATTTTAAGAAAAAGTATCCTGAAAGATTTATAAATATGGGCATTGCCGAGGCTAATATGATGTCTACCGCCGCAGGACTTGCAAGCTGCGGAAAAATCGTTTTTGCCTCAAGCTTTGCAATGTTTGCAGCGGGCAGAGCGTTTGAACAAGTGAGAAATTCAATATGCTATCCTAATTTGAATGTTAAGATTTGCGCAACCCACGCAGGCGTATCGGTAGGCGAGGACGGTGCAACGCACCAGGCGTTAGAAGATATAGCAATTATGCGTGCTCTTCCGAATATGACGGTTATTTCGCCCTGCGACGCGGTTGAAACAAAAGCGGCAATCAAAGCGGCAATTGACAATTACGGCCCGTTTTATGTTCGTCTGGGACGTCTTGCGGTTGAGCAGATTAACGATGAGGAAACCTACAAATTTGAACTCGGCAAGGGCATTATGCTTAAAGACGGCAAGGACGTTACAATTTTTGCAACCGGTCTTATGGTAGGCGAGGCGCTTGAGGCTCAAAAGATGTTGGCAGAGGAGAATATTTCGGCAAGAGTTGTTAACATACATACAATTAAGCCGATTGACAAGGATATTATCATTAAAGCTGCAAAAGAAACCGGCGCGCTTGTTTCGTGCGAGGAACACAATGTTATCGGCGGGCTCGGCAGCGCGGTTGCTGAAGTTTTGTGCGAAAATTATCCGGCACCGCTTGTAAGAGTAGGCACGCAGGACGTGTTTGGAAAGTCGGGAGTTCCTAAACTCTTGCTTGAAGAATATCACCTCACCGCAAAGGATATTGCACAAGCGGCGAAAAAATCAATATCGCTGAAAAAATAGTTTTAAATGCGGCTGCGCAAAAAATGTGCGGCTGCATTTTATTGAATTTGCAAAAAAGTATTGTAGGCACTAAAAAACAGCATTGTTTGATGAGGTTTAAAATTTGCGTAAAATTTTTTTAAAAAAAGGTTGACATATTTTACTTTATATGATATTATTATAAATTGCAATCGTATTCTCTTGTATTGCGCCATTTTTTAGATTTTATGTTTAAAATTTGATTTTTTGGTAAAAATAACAGGATAATAAATGATTTTGTAATATATAAACCTGTTCTTTATTGGGAAAGAACAGAAAAAAGGCATAGGGATTCCTATGCCCAAAAGTGCTTTTTAAGTGTCCCAAAATTTTAAATGAGGTGATTTGTTCTATGGTACATCCTATAAAGCTTGGCAAGAATGAACGTATGAGCTTTTCCCGTATCAACGAGGATCAGTCCAAAATGCCAAACTTAATCGAAGTTCAAATTAATTCCTACAACTGGTTTATCGAAAAGGGATTGAAAGAGGTTTTGCACGATGTTTCGCCTATTACCGACTTTTCGGGCAATCTTTTGCTGGAATTTAATGATTATTATTTGGAGGACAACCCCAAATATTCGGTTGAGGAATGTAAAGAACGAGATGCTACATACTCGAAACCGCTTAAAATGAAGGTAAGGCTTATCAATAAAGAAACAGGCGAAGTTAAAGAGCAGGAAATTTTTATGGGTGAATTTCCGCTTATGACCGACCAAGGTACTTTCATAATCAACGGTGCAGAGCGTGTTATCGTCAGCCAGGTTGTTAGATCGCCCGGTATATATTATGATATGCAGTTTGACAAAATCGGTAAAAAGCTTTATTTTGCTACGGTTATACCCAACCGCGGCGCTTGGCTTGAATACGAAACCGATTCAAATGACGTATTTTCTGTTAGAATTGACAGAACGAGAAAGCTTCCCGTTACCGTTCTTATAAGAGCGCTCGGCGTTGGAACAAATGCGCAGATTTTAGAGCTTTTCGGCGAGGACGAAAAGCTTATCACCACGCTTGAAAAAGACCCGACAAAGACAACCGAAGAAGCGCTTATTGAAATTTACAAAAAGCTGCGTCCCGGCGAGCCTCCCACGGTGGAGAGCGCCACAAGCCTTCTTAACGCGCTTTTCTATGATGACAAGCGTTATGATTTGTCTAAAGTAGGTCGTTTTAAATTCAACAAAAAGCTTGCGCTTTCAAAGAGAATACGAAACTTTGAGGCTGCAAGAGATATTGTTGACCCTGAAACGGGCGAGGTTTATGTTAAAAAGGGTGAAATTATCGGCATTGACGCGTCAAAAGAGATTGAAAAATCAGGCGTGAATGTTGTTTATCTTATGTTTGAGGGCAAAGAAATCAAGGTGTTCTCAAACGGTATGGTTAACCTTTCGGACCACGTTGATTTTGACGTGTCCGACCTTGGAATTACCGAAAAGGTGCGTTACAGCGTGCTTTTGGAAATTTTGGAGCAAAAGGAAACCGAAGAAGAAATTAAAGAAGAAATCAAGGCAAGAATTGATGAGCTTATTCCGAAACATATCATTCTTGACGATATTTTTGCGTCAATCAACTACCATAACAATCTTGCATACGGTATGGGCACAACAGATGATATCGACCACCTCGGCAACAGAAGAATAAGAGCGGTGGGCGAGCTTTTGCAGAATCAGTTCCGTATAGGTTTTGCGCGTCTGGAAAGAGTTGTAAAAGAAAGAATGACCACCCAGGATTTGGATTCGGTAACTCCGCAGCTTCTTATAAATTCGCGACCCGTTGTGTCGGCTATAAAAGAATTTTTCGGAAGCAGCCAGCTTTCACAGTTTATGGATCAGACAAATCCTCTTGCGGAGCTTACTCATAAAAGACGTCTTTCGGCTCTTGGTCCGGGCGGCTTAAGCAGAGAGAGAGCGGGCTTTGAGGTTCGTGACGTTCACCATTCTCACTATGGCAGAATGTGTCCTATCGAAACGCCTGAAGGTCCTAACATTGGTCTTATCAACTCGCTTTCGTGCTATGCAAGAATTAACGAATTCGGCTTTATTGAAGCACCGTACCGCAAGGTTGACAAGGAAACCGGTATTGTTACAGACGAAATCGAATATATGACTGCGGATATTGAGGATAACTACAAAATCGCGCAGGCAAACGAAGTTCTTACCGAGGACAATAAGTTTGCAAAAAAGAAAATTATCGTTCGCTATCAGGATGAATTTGTTGAAATAGAAAATAACAAGGTTGACTATATGGATGTTTCGCCGAAGCAGCTTGTTTCAGTCGCTACGGCTATGATTCCGTTTCTTGAAAACGACGACGCGGTTCGTGCTCTGATGGGTTCCAATATGCAGCGTCAGGCTGTTCCGCTTCTTAATCCCGACTCTCCGATTGTGGGTACCGGTATGGAATATAAGGCGGCAAAGGATTCGGGCGTTGTTGTTCTTGCAAAAGAGGACGGCGTTGTTGATTTTGTTTCGGCGGATACAATTGTTATAAAAGAGAAAGACGGAAATTTAAGAAACTACAAACTTATTAAATTTCTGCGTTCAAACCAGGGAACCTGCATAAATCAAAAGCCTATTGTTAAAAAGGGCGAAATTGTGCAAAAGGGTGATATTATCGCCGACGGTCCTTCAACATCACAGGGCGAAATTGCACTCGGCAAAAACATTCTCATCGGATTTATGACGTGGGAAGGTTACAATTACGAGGACGCTATACTTATAAGCGAAGAACTCGTTAAGAAAGACGTATTTACTACAATTCATATAGAAGAACACGAAATAGAAGCTCGCGATACGAAACTCGGAGAAGAAATAATTACGAGAGATATTCCGAACGTAAGCGACGATTTACTTAAAAATCTCGACGAAGAAGGAATAGTAATGATCGGTTCCGAAGTTAAGAGCGGAGATTATCTTGTCGGAAAAGTTACGCCGAAAGGAGAAACCGAACTTACTCCCGAAGAAAGACTGTTACGCGCAATATTCGGAGAGAAAGCGCGTGAAGTCCGCGACGTATCGTTAAAAGTTCCGCACGGTGGCGGCGGTATAGTAGTCGGAGTTAAAATTCTTACGCGCGAAAATAAAGACGAACTCGATCCGGGCGTAAACAAACTTATCAGAGTTTATATAGCTCAGAAGAGAAAAATTTCTGTCGGCGATAAGATGGCTGGGCGTCACGGAAATAAGGGCGTTATCTCAAGAGTACTTCCCAAAGAAGATATGCCTTTTATGGAAGACGGCACTCCGTTGCAGATCGTATTGAATCCTTTGGGCGTTCCTTCGCGTATGAATATAGGACAGGTTCTCGAAGTTCACCTCGGAATGATAGCGAAAATGCTCGGTTACAAAGTGGCTACTCCCGTTTTCGACGGAGCAACGGAAAACGATATCAAAGAACTGTTTAAGCAGAACGGATTTGAAAAGACGGACGCTAACGGAAACAAATACGTTGACGGTAAATTCCAGCTTTATGACGGCAGAACGGGCGAACCTTTTGAAAACGAAGTAACCGTCGGTTATATGTATATGCTGAAACTTAACCACCTTGTAGACGACAAGATTCACGCAAGAAGCACCGGACCGTACAGCCTCGTTACGCAACAACCTCTCGGAGGAAAAGCGCAATTCGGCGGTCAGCGTTTCGGAGAAATGGAAGTTTGGGCATTGGAAGCGTATGGAGCAAGTCATATCCTTCAGGAAATACTTACGGTCAAATCGGACGATATCGTCGGAAGACAAAAAGTATTTGACAGTATTATAAAAGCAAACGTTACTACCGAACCCGGAATTCCGGAAGCTTTCAAAGTATTGAAGAAAGAAATTCAGGCTTTAGGTCTTGACGTAAAACTTTATACGGACGATCATGAAGAAATAAAACTCACGGAATCATACGATGACGACAGAGAAATTACGAGACCTATGCGCGCAGTCAAAGAAGAAGTTCAGGAAGTTGATCTCGGATTTGATAAAGCGGATATTGAAGGAGCGAAGGACGAACTCGCAAAAGATAAACTTTACGATGACGACGACGCGCTCGGATTGGGCGGAATGGCAGATTATAACGATATTCTCGGAGGAAGCTCGCTCGCTAAGGACGATTACGATCTTAACGACATACTCGGAGACGGAAGCGAATTTATGGATATGGCAAAGAAAGATTTCGACGATGAGGATTATGACGACGACGATATCAGCTTGAAAGAGCTTATGAATGCCGACGAAATAGACGATTCCGACGCGGAAGATATTCTGAACAGCACTTTTGACGATGACGATATATAAGAGGTGAGATATGGTAGAAATAAATAATTTTGATTCGATACAAATAAGCATAGCGTCACCCGAAAAAATCAGAGAATGGTCTCATGGCGAAGTAACGAAACCGGAAACCATTAATTACAGAACCCAAAAACCCGAAAGAGACGGTTTGTTCTGTGAAAGAATTTTCGGACCGACGAAAGATTACGAATGTCATTGCGGTAAATATAAGAGAGTCAGATATAAAGGCGTGACTTGCGATAAATGCGGAGTCGAACTTACGAAAGCGAAAGTTCGCCGTGACAGAATGGGACATATCGAGCTTGCCGCTCCGGTAACGCATATATGGTATTTCCGCGGAGTTCCGAGCAGAATCAGCACAATACTTAATATGAGTCCGAAACAAGTCGAGCAGGTAATTTATTTCGG
>JALEIO010000178.1 GCA_022769845.1 Oscillospiraceae bacterium | reverse complement strand
CCACATAAATATCATCATGCTTTTGACCCAAAACCAAATTAAAACTGCCTTTTTTGGCATAAATTGCGTTTGAAAACTCCTCATTTAGCAAAAAATCGTCGGTATAAACCTTAAAAAGCACAACGCACACATATTTTGCATTTTCAATCTGCGCCATTTCCAAAAGATTTATAAGCTTTTCAACATCAAATTTCGGCTTTGTAAGCATAAGCGCCGCTTCGCTTTTAAAAACGGGCGTAATGTCCTTTGCCTTTTTTGTCAAAAGCTTGTAGCGCTTGTTCTTTTTTAAGCTGTCCACCGCATTTTTAATGGTATCGGAAAGTTCGGAAAGAGAAATCGGCTTTTCAACATAGTTGACCGCATTAAGCTTAACCGCCGACAAAAGATATTCTTTGTCCGAGTATCCGCTCATAAAAATAATTTTGCAGTCGGGAAACATATTTTTTATTGCTTTTGCAAGCTCAATTCCGTTCATTTTAGGCATTCTTATATCGGTAAGAAGAATATCGGGGCAAAAGCTTTCTGCCGTCTTTATTGCGCTTTGCGCGCTTTTGCAGCACACCGTTTCCTCTATGCCGAGAGATGCAAAATCAATATTGTTACTTATTCCCTCTCTGGTGTATTTTTCGTCATCAACAATAAGAAGCTTCATTTTAACTCCTTCCCAAGGCAAAAATTAATTGAAAACAAACATAGAAACCGTTCTGCCTGATTTTATATAAACAGCAATTTTAGATGCCTTGTCACCATAATGCTCAATATCCTTCAAATCGGAAATTGAACCTTTTTTAATACTGTTTTTTCTGCCCGATTGCACAGTATAAACAACAATGTTGTCCGAGTTTATGTAAAACAAAGCCAGGTTTGAATCGTCCAATGTATCGCCCAAGGCAACCTTTACAACACTGCTGCCCACAGAATATACGCGTCCCACCGATACGCGGTAGGTTGTGTTGTATTTTCCGGAAGTAGCGTTTTCAGCGTCAATTTCCTGATATTTATCACCGGACGATGCCATATTGACATACGCCGCCGGAGCGCCTAAAAACGCACTCATAGGATTTTGCTCGCTTGCGTCATACACCTTTAAAAAGTTTCCGATATAATCGCCCTGAACGTAATACGCGAAAACGTCGCCCTCCGAAAGATTTTGAGTTTTAAGAGAATATCCGTTATTGTCAGAATCGGAATATCCCTGCGCAGCAATGTATTTTTTCTCTGCTCCGCTGCTTGTTAAAAGCGTAACGTTGTCAAATATGTTACCGTCCTCGTCTGCCGATGTTCCTTTTTTCACAAACATTCCGAAATCGGTAAACGTGCCCTGCGGCATATTAACATCGTCGCTTGCAGGCGCGGTAAGAAGCTTTCCGTGCTTTACAAAAACCGAAGCAATGTCGGAATCGGCAAGATAATAAATATCGAAATATGCGCCGATGAACGCGTTATTCGCCATCATATTTTTTGTCATAAAGCTAATCTGACTGCCGCAGCCGTCAAGATACAGCTCGTTTCCGTTTGCCGTATACGGAATATCGACAAAAACGGTGTTGTCATTGAACAAAATCTTGTCTCCAACCGTGTTGAGAGTAGTGTTTACAAGCGCTTTGCTGATTTGTGCCTCATAAGTGTTTATAAGCTTTGTATCAGGATATTCAGGCGAATTTGCCGTGTGAATTTCGCTTAATTTTCCGCTGTCGTCAAGCTTGTACCTTATAAGCGCGGGCGCAATGTAGCTATTGGTTGCCGCCGTTTGAAAGTTACGTTTTAACAAACCTTTCACCCTATTTAAATCGGCTTCTTTCTTTATGTCGCATCTTATGCCGTCAAGCTTTAATTTGTCCTTTACTTCAACCTTAAATACCGATTCCGAATTTACATCCGCAAGAGTCAAATACGGTTTGCCGTCTGCGCCCTCGGTGTAATTTGAATCTGTAACAAACGCCAATTCTGCCTGTGCGTTTCCTGTTTCGGCATACACAATATTTTCTTTGTAATCAAGCAAAAATTTGCGCACTGCGCCTGCTTTTATATCGTTTGCCGACAAAAGAGCGGTATTGTATTTGTAATTTTTGCCGTTTATTTCAACCTCGTTATTTTGAGCGTCAACACTTGAAATTGTGCCTT